>CBDUUJ010000076.1:0-9515 GCA_965370205.1 uncultured bacterium | reverse complement strand
GGATAATCATCGCGCTCGCGAGTGCGTTCCACCATTGCAGAAAAGTGATCCCGCCCAGCACCGGAACGATCTGGCGGACGAGCCTGAAAATCGCCGCCGTGACCGGGAGATACAGAAGGTGATGCGGATTCCAGAGTACCCACCATCCCGCGTTACGCTCCAACTCTCCGAGATTCTCAAGCTCCACTTCCGACATCCCGGCGGGAGAAGATTTCACCGGCATCGGTTCGGTCACATGAAACGGCGATCCGTCGGCGCGGGCGTAATCCTCGATATATCCGACCCAGCCGTGCACGTCCCCGTTGGGCATTTTCACATTCGGGCACGCAAGGAAAACGACAAGGCACAGCGCACCCAGAATCCATCCTGTGAGGATCTCCCGACGCGACATTATCTGATCTTCCGTACTTTTTTCCATTTCCCGACTTCGATAGTAACAGAAATCCATTATATCGAAAAGTGCCGTTTGCCGAGGTCAATTTGAACCCCGGCCGATGAAAATTATCTCAGAAACAGTGCATTTAATGGATTCTATATAATAAACAGCGCGGTAAATCTGAAAAGACAGGTTGATACATGCCGACTTTATAAATAGAATACCGTGTCTGTTCATAATCAATGACAGGACTGCAAAATAACAGGCAAGCGCCCCATTCGATTCCGCGCTCCAGCGACGGACATCCGGTTCATCCCGGACACAGCCAGTTTCATCTCCTCAGGCTGCTGATCGGAAGTCTCCTGGGCGGCTTTACGATTGTTCTTGTCTTCATGGTGCTCGGATTTCTCGGAAGCATCGAATTTACACAGTCATTCAAGCTTGCGGCGAAATGGATTCTGGTGGCGGGAACAATTCTGGGAATTACACTCGGATTATTTTTTTCGATCATCGCCGCGATACTTGTGAACATCATCCCGCCGCTTCGTCGATCTGTTCATCCGCTGGCGCTGGTCCGTGCTGGATTTCTGATCGTGACTGTCTGGCCACTCATCGCGCTCGCATTATGGCCCGCAACCGGCCTGGGATTTGTAATCGGCCCGATCGTCGCGGCAGTTATCGCATTGCTGGGCATCACGAGTAATCCGCATGCCGAGCTTGTTCCGCATTCGACACTGGGAAGAGTAATCGGAACCGCCATCGGACCGTTTCTTGCCGTATGCCTGATGCTGATGGTCATTGTCCCCATTTCCAACCGGGGATTCGGCAACCCGCATCCACCCGGCCTTATCGTGATTGCAGTCGATGGCGTCGATGGTCCGTTCCTGCAGCAGATTCTGCGCACGGACGATTCCGACAGATTTCCGAATCTGAAAAACCTGAAGGAACAGGGAGGATACGGATCGCTCGGCTCGACCCAGCCGATGATTCCGGATCGAATGTGGGCGGATCTGATGACCGGAACGGATGTCGAAAACCACGGAATTCTCGACCGTCACAGCACATCCGACGATCTCGACAGCCTGACGCTCTGGGAAATATTGCCGCTCTACAATAAAAAAGTCGGTTTATTCCAGATGTCTCCCGCCCATAAAAAGATGATGGATGCGGGATTCGATATTCCTCCGCCGGGAAGCGGGGAGGCCAGGCTCGATCCTCTGGCGCTTGTGCTTGGTGAGGTCAGAAGAACCGGACAGAATGAAATCTCCCCTTCTCCGTTTCGCATAGTCTATCTGGCATGCCTCCTCGCGAGGCATGGAGTCAGGCTCGAAACGATCGCTGATCTGGGGAAGGAATATTTAATTGAAATCACGACTGATCCGTCTCCCAGGCTGATTTATCTTAAACGCAAACTCCTGGAATTCAGAATCGAACGGGACTGCGCGCTGGCTCTCATCAGGAAAAACCCGGTCGATGCCGCATTTCTTCGATTCACAAGCCTTCGCTCGCTTTTCATGACATACTGGCGATATTCAAAGCCCAATGAATTCGGTCCCCACCCGGAGGATATCGACTCCGCTCTCAGCACAGGACTTGCACGGGCAATTCCGGATGCTTACCTGGAAATTGATGCTCTGATAACCGACCTGGAACCATACAGAGATTACAGGTCAACCATTGTCATTGTCTCGAACCATGGGATCAGGTCGGCATCCGATCGAAGACAATTGCAATTCCAGCTATCCCCGGAACGCCTGATCCGGATCTGCGGCATGCAGAACAGGATAGTGGGCGATTCAAGCGGTAACGGCATCTGCATCCGGGCGATTGAAAATTTCGACGATCATGACCCGCTCGACGAACTCGAAGAGCTGATGGGAGGAGCCGCATGGTCAAGCACACAGGATCAAAGCGGGTACTCCCGTAACCTGCTGACAGCCGGCAGGGAATCCGGCTGCCTGGAGATATCGATAATCCCGGCCAGCGACCTCCTGAACGAATCATGGGTTACGATTGGCGACTGGTCGGGTCCGCTTTCGGATATTCTCATTCCGGGAGAGCCGTTTTCCGGCCAGATCGGCGGCACAGGCCTTCTGCTTGTATCCGGTCCCCGGTTTAAGGCGGGAGCAATGTCGAACAATCCCTACCTTTTCGATGTGACAACAACGCTTCTGCACGCTCTCAATATCGAAGTATCCGAAGAGCTTCTGGGGCGTTCAATGGATGAGCTTCTCAATCCCGACTGGCTCAGCGAGCATCCGATAAAATATATTGAGGGATATAACCTCGCTCCCCCTGCCCCCGTAGAAAATATCCAGCAATCGATAGCTCCGGGCGAGTCGATAGAACTATCAACAATCGAACCCGATATCCCTGCAGAATTTTCAATCATCGAACCGAAATTTATTGAAATATAATAAAAAAAGCGCTCCGAAAAGCGCTCATGCAAATTCATCTTTCTATTCCAATCATCCAATAGCCAGTTCAAAGACCGAAGCGTAGATGGGTCCAGCGATCTCAAGGCTGAACCAGATATGAATCCGGTAACGCTCCGGATCAACATCGATACACGCGGGATAGCCGGGAATATCGTAAAGGCAAGTCCTTTTATTCCCAAACTGATCGAAAGTCTCAACACTCCATTCGCCGGAACCTTCCTCAAGAACAACAACCCAGTTGTGCGTTCCATAACCGCCCTTATGAGTTGGTATTACAACAATATCGCGAGGTGTCGCATGGAAATCCGTAACTGTCGTCAGATGCTGGTTCAGATCGCCTGAATCGTCAGATGATACAACGCTGAAACACTCGAGAGCTGAAGGACTTGTCTCCAGGAACCATGTGATAAGATCTGTTGAGCCGGTTACACCCTGAGGATCGTCATCGACGGCTAACCTGTCGACAGATGCAATGTCAATCTCACCGTTTTCACTTCCCGAGGGAACAAGAGAACCGCTGATATAGTCGATGTCCCCCGAGAACGGGTTCCCGGTGAAAGCATACTGGTAAACACCGAGTATCACTGTAATGGCCGGATCCGGCTCGGTAGTTTCGTCGGGATCATCCACGTGGAACCAGTAGATCTTCGCATCCTGAACATCGGTCGCCCAGTTAGCCGCAACATCAGTGAATTTGAAAAAACCCATGCTTGGATCGGGAATACCTATCTGCATGGGAAGCTGACCGCTTATGCTGTAAACTTCATTAAAGAAATACACGTAATCGCGCTTGAGACCGCCAAGGAAAGTAGGCGACGGTGCAGCGGAGATCGAAGACGCCACGAACTGGCCGAACGGGCAGAGATCAAACCGTCCGATAGTTTCCGGAGCGCCATACAGGTCCAGTTCACTATATCCGAAAAATCCGGCAAGCGTGCTGACCTGAACAGCGGATATATATTCAAGATCGTACCTGTAAAGCTTGTATTCATCACCAAAGAAATACACTCCCTCATAATCGCCCAGACCGACCACCGACATCTCCTTCAGCACCGTCTCAGGCTGTGTTGGAAGGAGTTTCGCGGTTACAAGCTGCCACTCCAGGGGAGGCACCCACGAAACATCGATGTTGCATGGATAATAACCGCTGACCGGTGTGCCGGTCGGCCCAAAGAAGATTGTCAGGCCATCCTGCGAATAATCCTCATTTGATTCAACGATAACCAGACATTCCTTCAGACCATCCGTTGTAAGCGCATCCGGCTCAATATCGACGGTGTACGTGGAATACACCGGGTCATCCGGTCCTCCTCCACTGCCCACGACCACTTCAACCTCAACGGGGGAACCGATTATCCCCGGAGCATCGAAAACGACCCTGTCAATTGCATCGGGACGCCAGGTGTAGACATCGATACTCAGGCTAAGCTCGCCGCCCGTCCCGATACCTTCCAGCCACCAGAGCGTATTATCAATCTCATCCACCACAACCGCGTAGCCTTCCGGAGCATTCGCGCTAGGAGGAAAATCGTCGGGAACATCAGGATTTTTCATTGTCGCGGGGATATCCCAGCTCGCGTCCACCGCGTACTGGAATCGAAGCCAGTCTCCCGGATCATCCCCGAAACTGATCTCATAATACCGTCGATTGGAAGCTCCGGCTCTAAATACGCCTCTTCCATCAGGGGGGAGACCGAGTACATCGTCATCGGCATTCAGTCCATCGGCGAAATACTTGTAGGCATTCATTGTGCAGGTGAAAACACCCGCTCCACCTTTGCCGCCAATCAAACCCTGCTGGAAACCGAAAAGTCCGGCTCCGGGAAATTCCTTCGGATTCCACCAACGGGTCCAGCCGTCAGGATTGAGCAACCTGGGATCACCTGCGCCGGGACGGATAAGCGTGATGTCGCTGTAGGGCATGTACGATCCGGGCAGCATGACTATTCCGCGGACATCGAATCCCGAATACTGGTCCATGCCGGGAAACGGATGATTCAGTATGACATCGACAGCGACATAATTCTCGACCTGATCGATGACTATTGTGCCGTTGTCAATCGTCAGACCGGTAAGCGCCGGGGGTTCCAGAAATGAAAGTGCGTTTAAGTGGAACTGCGTATTCCGGATGGGAATTATCTCGTATTCACCGGTGGTTTTCCGGATTCCTATATCCCAAAGCCCCCATAAAGTACGGTTCGAAACTCCACGGACCGGACTCGACAAGTCATTGACTGATTCGTTCGGGTTGCTCGGAGCAGCAGGTCCCTCACTTCCGCATCCGATTACAAACAGGCAAACCAGGACAACAGCAATCAGGACCGGATGTGTCATACGCGATCTTTTTATCATTGGTGAAAACACCTCTGAAACAAAGCGGCTGCATTTCCCCGGCTACTCCAGGAAACCGCTCGATAATATAGATACGTTCCATGCTATCCTGCTTAGAGATATCAAGCCTTAGATTACAGGGAACGTTAACAGGATACCCCGACTTTAATGATTCGGTCAATAAGAATTTATTATATTGAAACATTTAATATGAGGTTCCGGATATCGGTTTTTAGAAAATAAATTCTCCGCATCAAAAACTGAACTCCCGCTCGTATCCACGCTACACCAACAAATTTCAGTTCCTTAACACCGTAAGTTAAACGGATTTAATCAAAACGAAAATTCATCCGTTCATTATTCCGCATGGTTACGCGGGTATAAGAATGGAACTTATCAAATCCGATTGATGTCGAACATACAATAATTCCTGATATTTATAATATAGATGGCTGAAGATCCAAGAGCATACCTCGGGCTAAGGCTGAAGGGTCGATACCTCATTGAGGACCATATCGGCAGCGGTCTGTCTGCGCATGCATTCAAAGCATACGACACGCTCCTGCAGGGTCGAGTCGTTGTCAAGATAATCAAATGCGCTATAGCCGGAGTTGCTATCGATCTCGGCGAGGAATGGAAAGCGGAGAGCCGCAAGGCCATGCAGGTCCGCGGCCATCCCCATATCGCAAGTATTCTCGACCTGGGGGAAGAACACCTGGAAGTACAGGACGAGAAGGAAAAAATCCATTTTATCGTTACCGAGTTCATCGAGGGTAAAACCCTGCGCGACCTTGCTGCGGACCGCCAACCGCTCAATATCCATGCGATCCTGGCTATCTCGTACCAGCTCCTGGGTACATTGGATTTTCTCCAGGCCCGGAAGCTGTCACATGGCGATCTCCATGCCGGTAATATCATGGTTTCACAGATCAGCGACGAAAGACCGTTCATTAAAATCATAGACTTCGGGATGGCCTCAAACACGCTCATCCCACGTAACCGTGAAAAGGATATCTACTTCGTATTAAATCAGCTCGAGCATCTCTGCAAAAAAAGCCTTGGCATTGAGAACGAAGCACATTCAAAAGCAATACTCGAAAATTTCGCAGCACTGTTGAAAAAGGCACAGAATTTTATCCCCACCGGACGGATGCAGATAGCCGACCTTGTGGAGGAGATCGAATTCCTGCAGCAGGAACTTGGCAAGGGCCAGGTTTCCGGGGTCAAATCCACGAGTGGAAATGAAGGTCCGGGGCGAAGGATCGATGTCATCAGGAATACGATGTTCGTCGGGCGCAGGAATGAAATCGACCGGCTTTACCAGGAGACATCAGGCGCGTTCCTGTCAAAAAAGGGAACCATGATGTTCTTATCGGGCGAGGCTGGTATCGGCAAGACCCGCTGCATCGATGAAGTACTCAGGCGGGTCTCCTCAGAGCAGATTCGCCACCTGTTACTCTACAGCAGGTGCAGCCAGGCTCCCAACCTGCCCTATAACGCTCTGCTCAGGGCTATCAGGGATTTTCTGAACGAGATTCCCGGTAAAAACGACGAAGAAAAACTGACCGTGATTCTAGGCTCCGGCCATACAATGCTGAGACCGATTGCATCTCTGCTTGCCGAATATCGGGATATCGATAACGACAACTCATCGGAATCCCGGGAGGCGATTTCATCCACAAACGCCGCCTATCTGTTTGCAGGATTCCTGACTCAGGCTGCGCTCAATACACCGGTTGTTCTTTTCCTGGACGATATTCACTGGGCGGACGAGGCCACGATAGAATTCCTGAGTTTCCTGGCTCCACGAATCGAAGACGCTCCGATCGTGGTCTTTGCCACCCATCGACCGGAAGAGATATCATTGGGTGCCAATGACGAACCGCATCCTCTTGTCAGGACTCTGAAGGAACTGGACGACAACTCTTCCGCACGGATTCTGGAGATTGGAAGACTTGAGCGCGAGGATGTGGACGAGATTCTGAGCAATACCTACACGTTCGCCAGACCGGAGGATTTCACAATCCTGTCCGATTCGGTCAGGAAGATGGCAGGAGGTAATCCCTTCTATCTCTTTGAAATTACCGGTCTCATGGAAGATGAAGAAATCCTGCAACAGCGCGGTGAGGATTTATGGATTCTCGACGGCGACCTGTCCGAATTCGCGGTTCCCGACTCCATTAACAGCCTTATCCAGCGAAGGGTGGACAGACTAAGCCTGAATGAGATACTCCTTCTGCGTGCAGCGGTACTTCAGGGCGATACCTTTGAGGAAAATCTGCTGGAACGTATGTTCAGCCCATCGGATGAAAATATCCGGGATATTCTTGATAATTTATGCACACAGCACGGTTTGATCCACGAACGTATACCCGAACAATATTCATTCAGTCATCATCAGGTTGGCAGGGCTATTCACAGGAGTATTCCCCCTGATGAAATAAAGCGGGGACATCGCGACCTCGCAAGAATAATCCAGCAGATTTCGGAAGAAAAAAAATCACCCATGCCGCATTATCTGGTCGCGCACCATATGGCTCAGGCGGGAGAACATAAAAAAGCCGCCGAGCACTATCTCGCCGCCGGGAAACGGGCTCTTAAAGCCCAGCAGTTCCATCTCGCTCTTGACCATCTGCGCCACGCCGCCAACCTCCTGAGCTCATCCGACCTTGAGGATGAACTGACACTTGACGTTACCCTTAACCTGCTGGAAGCAGTGAAACCTCTCGGAGAGCGTAAACTCTATGAGACCGCCATTCAGCGGTTACAGGCGATCGCAGAGCACACCGGTCGGGATGAAATCGAATTAAAATCCATGCTTGAAGAATGTATCTATCTCAGGATGATGAGCGAGAACGAGAAATCGCTCAAGGTGGCTCAGGATCTCTTTGAACTCGCGAAAGAACGCGATGATGAGATTACCGAGGCGATCGCTCTCAAGGAAGCCGGAACAACAAGCTACCTCATGGGCAATATGGACACGGCCGAGGAGTATTTCCACCAGGCTGCCGGCATTCTCGCCAGCACCGGCGACCGCGCCCAGCTCGCCCGTGTGTATAACAACCTTGGTCTGGTCTGCAGAAATACCCTGCGCCAGACCGAGATGATCCGTTACTTCAACCGCGCACTGGAGGTATTCCGCGAGATCGACGATCAGATCGGACAGCGGTTCCCTCTGGGCAACCTGGGAATTGTCTACTTCGAGAGAGGCGAATACGAGAGGGCTTTCGAATGTTTCTCCGCATTGAAAGCATCGCTCGGCGACCGAGCCGATATCATGATGGAGGCCAAGGTCGATTTTTCGATGGGTGAAATTTTCCTCGAGGTCGGTCTTCTGGACAAAGCGCGCGAGTTCTGCGAGAGAGCGCTTGAGACGTTCCTGACCATCGGGAACCGACAGGGCGAGAGCGAGGTTCTCGGGACACTGGGAGGCATTCACCTTTCCACGGGCGATATCCAGATCGCCAGGGAATATTTTGAGCGTTCCATCGAGGTCAAAAAGGCTATAGGCAACATGGTCGGTATGCTGCACTCGCAGATCACTCTCGCGAGAATCGCCAACATGGAGGGACGTCACGAGGAGAGCATCATACTTGCCCAGGAGGTTCTTGAAACCGCGCGCAGCAAAAATCAGCGATCCATCGAGCTTGAATGCCTCACGGAAATCATGGTCGCCCGTGCGCAACTCGAGAATCCCGCCACCGCACTGGATATCCTCAGCCCCGATGAAGAACCCGACAAACTCACTTCGAATATCTCATCCGCCCTCATCACTTTCGCGTACAAGGTCGGCGAGCTAGCTTTCCAGGCCGGCGATGAAAACCGCGCCCTGGAATATATCGAGCTTTCAGGCGGTATCGTGGAGAAAATTCTTGACAGTATCTCCGAACCCAAATGGCGTGAGGCGTACGAGAAAAAACGCGAACGTATCCTTGAAACCTTCCGCCGTCTGAAACCCGCAACTCCCAGGTCATAGCCAAATCGGTTACAATAAATCCGTGACGTCACCGAACTTATTCTGTCAACCGGATTTCCTGAGCAAACCCATCCACTCTCAACGGTTAGTCCTCCGCCCCTACGTGGAGGAACGCGATCTTGAAAATATTGCATCGCTTCTTTCCAATCCCGATGTGACCGCTCCGATGGGTCTGCCCTCCCCAGCATTTTCAATCGATAAAATCCGTGATTCAAAACGGGATCGTATGGAACGCGACGATGCCGCGGACTTTACGATATTCCTTCCCGATGACAAGAACGAAATTTCTTCCAACGATACGGATGATATTTTTCTCAACGATAAGAACGAAATATTAATCGGGGAAATCGGGATCGCGTCAGTGGATCATGAAACTCATGTGGTTGAGATTTTT
>CBDUUJ010000075.1:0-9521 GCA_965370205.1 uncultured bacterium | reverse complement strand
ATATACTATTGCAAATGAATTATATCCGAATCGCTGGGTGGAGAGTATTTCATTTTTTAAAAGATTCTGGTACAACCCGATCATCCAGATCAGGTTTGGTGTACCTAATAAAAAACAGCTTATTTTTTTTACTAAGACTTGGTGGTATGAGATAGTAGCGCTTGTATTTGGGTTTGGTGCTATTTTCTATTCATTGAGTACGATACAAAGAAGATGGTTAGATCCTATCGGTTCGGATGTTAAGACCGTACTCGATAATTTAGATCTAACTTATCTGATAACATTACCCACTCAATGGGCGTGGGTATTTTCATTGGTGTTTTTTATTACAGTGTTATCCAAAGCTCCGAAACGTCTTAATGAACTTGCCAATCGTGATAAAACCGATCCTGTACTGACAACCCAATTGAGTGATGCTTATATCTTCTTGGGCGAGTGCTTTGCGCCCGGATTATTCCTGTCCAACATGATTTCAATGGCCATTATTTTGATTCTCGTATTTGCATTTACTTTTATCGTTGTGGATAGTCCTGCGTTTGGCGAGAGACTGCCTGGCGTTTCTTTTGCTATGAGCTTCTTCGGGAATGCATTCGGTTATTCCGGTTTGCTGGTATTAATTGGAATAATGTGGGGCCTGATTTACCTGATTGGTGTATTTCTTACCGGATTGTTTGGTTTGTGTTTTAAAGTGTTCCCAACCTGGATTCTCACATTAACCAGCCTCGTGGTCATTTACCTTCTGGGTAAATGGGTGGCACTTTTTGGACTTCAGTTCTTTTTCCCTAATTATATTGATCCTTTCAGAATCCCATTATTGTATATTTTTTTACCTTTTCTTCATAATGATTTGACAATAGAATCAGGGTTTCCATTTATACTCTCATTCCTTGTTTTTGATGTAATACTGGCACTCGTGTGTTTTATTACTTACAGGATTGGAATTAGAATTTTCAGCCGTATTAGACGGAGATCTTAAGCCTTATAGGTAAGCACTCAGAGATGTGCGGTTATTCCCTATTTCATGATGTATAATACCTCTCACTTACATGCCTTTGGATTCACTTACAATCGGACTTATTCAGCGCGAGATTACTCCCGACGATCCAGCGGGTAATCTGCTCGCGACTCTCGAAACATTGAAACGGGTCGCGGAGCAGGAGATCGACCTTTTTGTTCTCAACGAACTCTGGGCGACCGGACTTCTGAACCCGACCGACCAGTCCGACATGAATCTCGCGGAGAGTATCGACGGTCCGACGGTCGGCGCACTCAGGGATTTCTGCCGCGAGTACGGAATTCATCTTCTCGCCGGAACAATCGCGCTGAAAAACAAAAACGGAATCACAAACACCGCTCTCCTGATCGATCCGTCGGGCGATATCATCCTGAAATATTCGAAGGTCCACCTGTTCGCGCCGATGGGAGAGGATCAGATTTTCGAACCCGGTGACGAGCTTGCCGCGGCGGAAGTGAAAGGAGTCGGGGTCGGGGTTGTCATCTGTTACGATCTCCGCTTTCCGGGACTGATCCGGTCTCTCGCGCGTGCGGGCTGCGAAATCATACTAGTTCCCTCGATGTGGCCGGAGCTTCGGATAAATCACTTTGAGATATTTCTTCGCGCGAGAGCGATCGAGAACCAGGTTTATATGGTCGGCGCGAACGGACTCTGCAACATGCATGGCGTTTTTATCCCCGGGCATTCGATGATCGTCGGTCCCAGCGGCGAGGCGCTTAATTCCGCCGAGATGCGTGAGAGCGTGATCGTCCGCAAACTCGATCTGAAAAAGCTCCGCAAATATAGAAGAGAGCTTTGCTATATCGATTCGGAAGTTGAAATAACGGATGTAAACTGGACGGCGAAGGTGAACGAATCGGGTGGTCAGTCCGTCTGATTTATAACACGTTTTTTCTGTTTTTTTGAAGATGATAAATAAGAAAATAATAAATGATCCGGTACCCCACCCTTTAGGGTGGGTCAGGGCTTCGTGAAGTTATGAATCGTCCATCTTAAAGAACCCACCCTAAAGGGTGGGGTACCGGAAAAAACATTTTTTCTTTTTCGATAATTCAATTAATACCGGCAGAACCAGGAGGAAAAAAATGACCGATCAAAATCTCGACACAACAATCCCGCAGGCGGAAGTCGATTCCTTCAAGGACGATTACAAAAAAATCACCAATGAAGTAGGCAAGGTGATCGTCGGACAGGAGGAGGTGGTCAAGGCGACTCTGATCTCGATATTCGCCGATGGTCACGCGCTCCTGGAGGGCGTTCCCGGACTCGGAAAAACGCTGCTTATCAGCACGCTGTCGAAAGTGCTCGATCTGCAGTTCCGACGAATCCAGTTCACTCCCGACCTAATGCCCGCCGACATTGTCGGGACAAACATCATCATGGAGCACAAGGACGGGAGCAAATATTTTCAGTTTCAGAGGGGTCCGGTGTTCACGAATATTCTTCTAGCGGATGAGATCAACCGCGCGACTCCGAAAACCCAGTCGGCGCTTCTTGAGGCGATGCAGGAACGTCACGTGACCGCCGCGGGTACGACTCATATTCTCGACAAGCCGTTCTTCACACTTGCCACGCAGAATCCTCTCGAAATGGAGGGAACGTACCCGCTTCCGGAAGCGCAGCTCGACCGTTTCCTTTTCAAAATCATGGTCCCGTTTCCGCCCGCCGACGATCTCGCGGAAATTCTCATCCGCACGACCGGCACTCATGTCGCCGATCCGCAGAAAGTTATCAATGCCGATCGCATCAATGAAATGAAACTGCTCGTCAGAAAAGTTCCGATCGCGCATCATGTCACGCATTACGCGGTCAGGCTGAACAACGCGACGCATTCGGAGATCGAGGGATGCCCGAATATCGTGAGGAAATTTGTGAGAATCGGCGCGAGTCCCCGTGGCGCGCAGACACTGGTGCTTGCCGGAAAAGTCGAGGCTCTTCTGAACGGTCGATTCAACGTGGCGTTCGACGATATCCGGAAAGTCGCGATGCCCGCGCTGCGTCACAGGATTATTCTGAATTTCGAGGGTGAAGCTGAAGGGATCGAAGTCGATGATGTGATCGCTGCGTGCATCAAGGATGTCCCGGTCCGCGAGAAAGGCAGCCCGGTTGAAGTGTAGTGAAGAAGAAACATGGAAAAATCGGATTGGCGCTTGGCAGCGGTGCGGCACGGGGATGGGCGCATATCGGTGTCATCAGAGCGCTTGAGGAAGCGGGTGTGCAGGTTGATTATATTGCCGGGACGAGTGTCGGCGCGCTTGTCGGCGCGGTCTATGCCGATGGAAAATTAAAACAGTTTGAAGATTATGTCCTCACCCTTACATGGAAAAAACTTCTTGAATTTTTTGATATCAGCTTTTCTCGTTCAGGAATCATCGACGGCAGAAAAATCGCTGAGTTTTTAAGGGAACAATCGCAGGATGCGCAGATTGAGAATCTTGCAATACCATACAGCGCGGTATCAACCGACATCATTACCGGACGCGAGATTGTGTTTAACAGCGGCAGCGTCATCGATGCCGTACGGGCAAGCATATCGATTCCCGGGATGTTTACTCCTGTAAAAATGGATGATGCGGTTCTTGTCGATGGCGCATTGTTGAATCCGCTTCCTGTAAGTGTGGTGAGGGAGATGGGTTCCGATTTCGTTATTGCAGTTGATATCAATCATGGCACCGAGGCGATATCCGAGATAAAAAAGTTAAGGAAAAAAGCAAAACAGGCTGAATTAGATGGGTCAGCTGAAGTTGAGTCGGATGAAGGAACGAAAAAAAGCACACTGGAAAAGCGCGCTGAGAGTGTTGGCAGGAGAATAGCCGGAATTGATCATGCCGCCCGGAGCCGGATTAAAAATTTGATTGCACGGGGTTCAATTCCGAATATATTCGAAATCATTCTGGCATCGTATAACATTCTTGAAGTTCAGATTACCGAGACCAGGCTGATAACAGAGCCTGCGGATGTGTTGATTCGTCCGAAACTGGCGCATATCGATCTACTTGAGTTTGATCGTGCAGAGGAAGCTGTCGATGAGGGTTACAGAGCTGCGATGGAACAGATGGACTCGATTCTGAACTAATCTGAATTACCGCTTTTCGCGTATGGTCTTCACGCGCTCCCACAAAAGTTTGAAATCTTCCTTTCGGATGAAAAGAGTGTCGGTTATTTTGAATCCATAGTGTTTCACGCAATACCACAGTGCCATCGAGAAGAAAATCGCGTGTGTCGCGAGCGAGCTCCATGCCGCGCCGTACATCCCGTACTCCGGTATAAATAATACATTACCAGTCAGCTTGATAATCATTCCGATAGTCGTGTAAATAACGATGAACACCGGAAGTCCCCTGCGAAACAGTTCCACTTTCAATATTGCATGCGTGCCGATCAGAATTAACCCGCCAAGAAGAATGACCATCGGACCGTATCCGACCATGAATCCCTCGCCGAATATCCAGAGAAACCATTTCCCGAATATCGCGAATACAATCCATAAAATGAATAATGTAAACACAACCAGTCTCGCGAGAAGCATAGTGAACCGACCGCGTTCGTCAAGTCCCGACTCCTCCGATGCGCCCTCCTGCATCAGTTTCGGGAACAGAAGCATCCCCAATGTCATGGGAATCATGAAGAAGAAGTCGCTTATGTAGACCACTCTCGAATAAATTCCCGCCTCGTCGGTTTCGACACGGTACGCGTTAAGAAACAGGATATCGCTGCGGATAATCATGAATGTCATGAGTGCCGAGTAATAATTTTTCCATGAATATTTGATCATGTCGGCGAACGATTCCCAGTCGAACATCAGCTTGAATGGTTCCGTCTTCCACCCGAACGCGCAGTTCAGTCCTCCTATCGTGATCGATGACGCAAGGTAGAGCCAGACTATTGCGGGAATCCACCACGATGAATCGACGAACAGAAAAATCAGGAGCGCGGCAATTAAATTCCCAAGCCTGACGCTGATTTCTATTACGTTGTATGCGACAATTTTCTGGTGAACCAGAAGCAGGTTCTGCATGAACAGTGAAATGATGAGCGGTGTGATCGACAGAAGCTGGATCTGATACAGGCTCAGCTCGATTCCTCCGAGGATTGACGGAAAAAGGCGGACTGTTGCCATTAATCCTGCGTAGACGATTACCGATGCTATAAGCCCGACCGTCAGAAGCGTTCCCGCGATTGCCGACGCGCGATTTTTATCAAGCCCGATGAAATAAATCCCGCCGCGTTCAAGTCCCAGGTAGCCGATTGTCACTGCGATAACAGTGAATGTCTGAAGCGGCGCGATGATGTCCATTCCCGCCGTGCCAAGTTTCTGCGAGAGGAGAATGTTGAAGATGAATGAAATGACAACCAGCGCGAATCTGGCGACGAGGGTGATTCCTGTCTGCCTGAGGAAACTCACGAGCCGGTCTCCCCGGCGATCCAGTGATCGTACCAGAGCGCGAGATTGAAAAGCGCCCAGATCGGGTAGGCGTGATCCCTTCCCTTGTTGCGGTGATCGTTCAGTAATCCGATTCCCGCGTCGAAATCAATCAGACGCTCGTCTCTCATTTTTGTCGATCTGAAAACCGACTCGACCTTATCACCCAGCGGACCGTTCAGCCATTCCCGCACCGGCGCATCGAATCCCTGTTTCTTCCGGTCGATAATTTCATCCGGGATCAGTCCCCGAACCGCTTCCTTTAATATGTACTTGGGGATGTCGTTTTTTATTTTCAGCGATGACGGGATATTCTGCGTGAACTCGACCATTTTGTGATCGAGAAACGGCACTCTCGCCTCGATGGATGTTGACATCGTGATTTTATCGACCCGCATCAGGAGCAGTTCAGGAAGCCTCAATTTTAATTCCAGGTAGGCTATCCGTTCGAGATAGTCCGGATTGTTTTTTCCCGAATCGATAGTTGATAGATATTCATCGACCACACCGAAACTGTCGAGCATGCGGAACCGATCCGGGAGCCATCCAACGGGATCGTCGGGTTGGTTATTTCCAAGCGCCTGTTTTTCCCAGTGTTCTCTGTCGGCGACGATCTCGTTTTTAAATAATTCCGGATAACAGATCGCGCCGCCCCAGAACAGTTCTCGATCCTTCCACGCCCTGTGCGCGTGCTCTCTGCGTCCCCGCCATCGGTCATCGAGCATCCTGATTAACGACGCGCCGCCATAGGCCGCAGCCTGCATGAATTTCGGTATTCTCCGAAGCGGCCCCCAGTATTTATTTCGCCATCTCAGAAGTTCCATGTAGCCTTCATACCCGCAGAACTGCTCGTCCGATCCCTCTCCCACCTGCACGACAATTGTCCCGGCATCCCGAACGAGTTTGCTGACAAAATACAGCGGAACGCAGACCCAGTCGGCGATCGGCTCATCCTGTGTGACCACGAGCCGGTCGAGATATCCCTGCATATCGTCCCAGTCGATAATGACCTCGTGATGGTCGGTCTTGAAAAAGTCGGCGATCTTTCGCGCGTATTCGATTTCGTTGTAGTCCGGCTGATCCTTAAATCCGACCGTGAACGTCTTCACAGGCTGGTCCATGACCGCGTCCATCAGCGCGACATTCGTGCTCGAATCGATTCCGCCCGATAAAAATACTCCGAACGGAACGTCCGACATCATCCGCTTCTCAATCGATTCCCCGAGAATTTTCCGAATCTCGTTTTTAACCCATTCCTCGTCATTGAAACGGTCGTCATCCGGAGGTGGAACGACAGCATCCCACCATTGTCGTCCGTTGATTTTATACTGGCGGTTGTTGTCGGCGAATTCGATCTCAAGATAATGTCCGGCGGGGAATTTTCCGATGCCTTTGAACATCGTCTGTGGAGCAGGTGTGGTGAGAAATGTGAGGTAGTGATACGCGGCGAGAGGATCAAGCTCCGCTGAAATCGACGGATGCGCGATCAATGCCTTGATCTCACTCGCGAAATAAAAAACGCCATTCTGGAATTTGTAATACAGAGGTTTGATCCCGATACGGTCCCGCACAAGCAACGCGCGATTTTCCTGTGCGTCAAAAAAACAGAACGCGAACATGCCGTCCAGTTTATCGAGCGCGTCCAGTCCCCATTGCATGAGAGCGTGCAGGACGGTCTCGGAATCGGATCGTCCGGTAAATTCATGACCCAGATACTCAAGGCGTCGTCTGATCGCGATGTGGTTATAGACCTCGCCGTTGTAGACGATGTGGAAGCGTCCCGACGCTGAATGCATCGGCTGCGCGCCGGCGGGACTGAGATCGATAATCGATAGACGGGTATGCGCGAGTCCGACACGTCTGTCATTCGATCTCCATACACCGCTGCCATCCGGACCCCGATGCGCGATTGCATTTCCCATGCGTTCGAGGTCGGACTCGCGGATTTCAAATCGCTGCCCGGTATAATTCAGTATGCCTGCTATTCCACACATGAACGCGCAACATCATACGAGGGGGGGGAATAGGTTGCAAGCTGTAGCTTCAGCGAACGCTTGGCAGGCTTGAAATCTATTATAGCCCTGCCGGGTTGCGTTACTAAATTAATCGGTTAAAATGTAACTATGGAGATGGAACCATATTCAATTTATTATTATAAAAGGCCAGTTCGCATAGCCTTTTTAATTGATCCGGCGGGTGATCAGACGTGGGTTGATCGGATAATCCGTTATAATCGAGATAAATGGGGTGGACGCTTTAATCCTATCATCCATTTTGATGGGAATTCTATTGAGGATGTATGGTGGCAGTTCCTGAAAGAGTATGATCCTGATATTGTTTATTCGACTATAAATTTGGGTGAGGAGCTGCGTGTAAGAATATCCTCAGAAATATGCCCATTTTCAATCGAGGTATCCCCACCTGACGATAATTATATCCACATCAAAGATCATCCTATAGCAACATTTCCGACAAGAAAAAATATTGCTTCCGTGGCGGGAGGTTTCTACAATGAAGAAAGCTGCTTGGTTCTTTTTGAGGTAGATAATGATACACCGAAGCCAATAACTGAATTTCTTAGCAGAAATTTCTGGATAATTAATAGTAATTCTAGTACTCCTTATCCTATTATCCGCAGTTTTCGTGATTGCAAGACTCAGGCTTTCAAAGTTAGTGACTTTGAATCATTGAACTCGGCCTTAACCGATCTTGCAGACCAATCCAAAAGATTCGTGTTTCCATCTCAAATCTGCTCAATCCCGAATGATCATAAAGAAGTTTTGTCACATCCCCAAAATGAATATTTCGCGGTTCTCGTTGGTGATAGCATCGAAGAATCAACCTTCTTCTGGAACCGTCCTTTGAGCTTGCAAAAATGGTTGCGATTTCAAATTACCGAATTATGGTTATCAAGAGAAATGACGGAAAATAAAATTGTCAGACCCGGTCTTACACAGTTCATACATCGTTATACTTCACTGTCAGGAAGCCCAGATCAAAACGAAGCGAGATTTATTTCATTTTCTTTCGCTCCTGGTGAAATCCAGGAAATTTCATCAAAATACACTGAGAACGCTTGGGTTCGTGTAACTTCTGGAAAGTTAGATGCACCAGTAATTCCAAATTATGACTCATATGAATCAGGATATTTCATTAAATCTGGCAGTGAATCGCATTGGGCTCATTCTAAAGTAGAACATCTAACACTAAGGGAACCAGAGGTTAAAAATGCAACAATTCAAAATGAATGCTGGATTGCGGATATATACATTCAATACAAACCGGAAAAGTTTATTAGCTTGGTCGGTATTAAATTTTGGTGGCACTTACCTAAGGTTAACAACCTATTGAATAATCTATATTTATTTGACAAGCCAGCACGAATAAATGCACAAGGATCAGCAAGCGTTTTGGTGAGAAGAAAATCTGAATATAGTCCTTATGAGCATATTTTAAAAATCAGTATTCCTGATAATAGAAGCGTATTCCATGCACTGTTTTGTGGAGAAAGAATCCATGGGAGCAAAGATAATACAGGTGATAGGCTATCTTCCAGACCATTTTATTATATGCAAGCATCTGATAAGGGAAGGTATTTGCGAGGGGTACTAAACCTGTTCCCGGATCTTACCAGTGCCCATATCTTATTCGAGAGTCGTTACTGGAGAAATATATTTAGAAAAATGTCCAATCGAGTTAAAAGAAGAGAAGATAGGAGATTAACTGAAGTCCGAAATAAATTGAAAAAAGCAATAGGCCCTGGCAGAAACTTCAAGGACAATGAAAATGATTTAACCTGGCTGGCAGAAAGAGTTCTCATTGAGGCAAATCAACTGGGAAGACAGGAGATAGATTTATGCATTGATGAATTCATTCAGGATGCCAAATCAGAAACGAGCGAATATAATGACTTGCACGAGGAAAATCAAATCGAATTCGATGAACGCGGCTTTAAAGAGTCTTTGCATTATCTCCTGGATTTGAAATTATTATTAATAGGAATAAAACCTATTTGCCCGAGCTGTGGCAATAGGATTTGGTATCATTTAGAAGAAGTAGCACAACAGATTACTTGTAGAGGAT
>CBDUUJ010000074.1:0-9545 GCA_965370205.1 uncultured bacterium | reverse complement strand
CGCATTCGGCGATTTCCGCGTGCATGTTTTCAGGAACGACCGCGACGACAAGGAGCATCTCGCGCTCACGATGGGCGATATTAAAGACGCTCGCGGGATTCTTGTCAGGGTGCATTCCGAATGCCTGACGGGTGAGACTCTCGGAAGCCTCAGGTGCGACTGCCGCGATCAGCTTCACGAGTCGATGCGGATGATCGCGAAAGCGGGCCGGGGTCTGGTCATTTATCTCAGGCAGGAGGGTCGCGGGATCGGGCTTGGCAACAAGGTTCGCGCATACGCTCTTCAGGATCAGGGCATGGACACGATCGACGCTAACCACCAGCTTGGATTCGGCGCGGATGATCGCAGTTACGCCATTGCGGTCGCGATCCTTAAATATTTCGAAGTCAAAAGCCTTCTTCTTATCACGAACAACCCCGAAAAAATCAGCGACATCAGGGAACACGACATCGAGATAATCCAGCGTGTTCCGATTGAGATTCAGCCGACTAAATATTCACGACAATACCTGAAAACCAAGCGGGACAAGGCAGGTCACATGCTTGAGCATCTCGACCTTGACGATGCCGAGCTGCGACTTGTGGATTCCGATTCGCAGGATTAATATTTCCCTCATCCGAAATGACTTCAACCGAGCGAACAGACAGGCGACAGATGCTTTGCAGGGTCGTGGATATTGTCGACCTTGCTCCATCCAATCCGGACCATTTCAAACTGACGCTTGAATCATCGTGGCTTGCGGATAATGTGCGTCCGGGGCAGTTTATTCATTTGATTCCCCCTTCATCGACCGAATTGCTTAGAAGGCCGTTTTCGATTTTATCCGCTGATAAATCGAGAGGTCATCTAACAATCCTTTTCAGAGTTATCGGTGAGGGCACAAGCCTGTTATCAGATGTAAAACCGGGAGAAAAACTGGATGTCATCGGTCCGCTGGGGAATGGATTCCCTGTCGATCTGAAATGTCCGGCGATTCTTGCGGGCGGAGGTGTCGGAATTCCGCCGCTTGTTCATCTTGCGAATGAAATGATGGGTATAGATTCGATCCGCGTTTTCCCTGGGTCGAGAGATACTGAAACTCTCCTTTGCGTTGATGATTTCAGGGTGTTGGGAATCGAGCCGGTCATTGCAACCGAGGACGGCTCAGTTGGTGTAAAGGGATTTATCACCGACGCGATGAATAAACTGGAATCCATCGATCCCGGGACGGTGGTTTATTCCTGCGGACCGATCCCGATGCTCTCAGCAATTGCCAAATGGTCCGCCGACAGGAAACTCAAATGTTACGTCAGCCTTGAAAACAAGCTCGGATGCGGGATCGGGGCATGTCTGGGATGCAGTGTTCCGATCAGAGAAAAAAACGGAACAATTCATTATGAGCGGGTATGCGTTGAGGGTCCGGTGTTCGATGCGTCGAGAGTTGCGTTTGATTTGATGTGAGAAATTTTATTATCATATAATGAATGGAATATATATTAATTTAAATATTATCTCGCACCACTAAACCATAACAAAATAAATAAAAGCAATTATGCCGCCCACAAACTTGATGGATACGCTGCCAATCCTCGATTATATGCGGGTTTGTGGGTGTCCTTTATATATCAATCACCCACAAACCCGAAGATCATAGAAGGTTTGGACATAACAGGATCAAGTTTGTGGGCGCCATAAATATTTATTTTGTTTTGGATAAGAGTGAAATCTTATCTCGGTTGTTTTGGATACAAGTTTATTTTTAGAATGATATTTTAGACAAGAGTGAAATTTAATCAGAAGTCAAGAATAAACGAAATACGTATATCTATCAAACTTCCTCCAGGACCATCTCCTGCTTACCTGTAAGAGGTTCGATTTCCTGATACAAAATCGCGCCGGTCGGGCAGAATCTCGCGCAGACCGGATCGCCCTTGCAGAGATCGCACTTGAAAACGTAACCGGGCTTGTCCCTGTGATGAAGCATGTTTCCGAACGGGCAGGCAGTGACGCAACTTGTACACCCTATGCATTTATTGTAATTAATCAGGACCGCGCCAAGTTCTTCATCGATATGGATCGCGCCAGTGGGACATGCCTTCATGCATGAAGGATCAACGCATTGGAGGCATGTTTCGGGAACGGTTAGATCATCCTCCGGATAGAATATTGTTCGCACTCTCGAATGCGCCAGGCTGAACTCGCTTGAATGGCTGAACGAGCACGCGAGTTCGCAGATATGGCAGTTAGTACAGAGATTCGGTTTAATTACAAGCATCTTCATGGCTGTTCTCTCTTAATTCAGATCAGTGACAAATTTTTCTGGACATTCGAAACCAGCTTTCGTTTGCATTCATCACACAGGTCGAAATAATCCTCAGGAAGCGCACCTTTTTTAACCATCCTGTCCCTGTGAGCCTTGGTTGTGATCGGTTTGCCACACTCCTTGCAGCAATGCATCTCGAATTCCTTATCCCAGATAATGCGATGTGTCAAAGTCTGGACCAATGAAATATTGCCGGTGGGACAAACATGCGCGCATGCTCCGCATCCGATACAGTCCGGCGGTGGCTCTTTCAAAGGCTCGCTGATTTCTTTGTATGCGCCGCGATTGGCGGTACTTATAGCGCTTACGCCGATCACTTCCTCGCATACCCGCACACATAATCCGCACAGGATGCAGTTGTCGCCGTCAACGCGAGGCTCGTAACTTGTCTCATCGATCCCGTATTCAGCCGCCAGTTTCTGAACGACATCGGAGTTCGGACATCGTGCAAGCAAAAGATCGAGAAGTGTCGCCCTCAATCGTCTGACTCTCGTCGTATTTGTGCCAATAACCAGCCCGTCCTGAACCGGATACAGGCATGCAGTCACCCAATTTTTCCAGCCGGGCCATTTCGGATGGGAAATCTCGACCGTGCAGAGACGGCATGCGCCCGACGGCTCGACCGCCTCGTGGTGGCAGAGTGTGGGAATTTTAATATTATTGCGACTACAAACCTCAAGGATGGTCTCCCCGTCTTCGCATTTCAGACGTCTTCCATCAACGATAATTTCCATCAGGAGGCAACCTCCTCAGCAACTTTCAGCGGTTCAACCTGGATCGAATCGGTCGGACACACCTCAACGCACGAACCGCATACGATACATTTATCCTGGTCGAGCACATGGACTTTCTTTTTCTCGCCGGTGATAGCATCGGTCGGGCAGACCTTTATACATTTTCCGCAAGCGATACAGCTATCTTCTATGACCAGCTTCGTAAGCGCCTTGCAGACCCCTGCCCGGCAATATTTATATTTTATATGTTCCTCGTATTCATCCCGGAAAAATCTGATTGTCGACAGAACCGGATTCGGTGCCGATTTACCGAGAGCGCAGAGACTTCCGATTTTAATGTCATCCGCAAGCAGCTCGATTTTTTCGAGATCCTCCATCGTGCCGTAACCTTCGATAATTCGATCATAGAGGATTTTTAGCTGCTTCAAACCTTCGCGGCACGGGACGCATTTTCCGCATGATTCCCCAATAAGGAAATCGAGGAAATATCTGGCGATATTCACCATGCACGTTCGCTCGTCCATGACGATCATGCCGCCGGAACCCATCATGCTTCCCTGCTCGGTAAGGCGGTCGAAATCGACGGGCAGGTCCAGAAGCTCAGCCGGGATGCATCCTCCCGACGGTCCCCCTGTCTGCACAGCCTTGAATTCGCGATCCTTCTGGATTCCGCCGCCGATGTTGAAGATCAGTTCCCTCAGCGTGATTCCCATCGGGACCTCGACCAGTCCGGTGTTGTTGACCCGTCCGACAAGCGCGAATGCCTTCGTGCCCTTTGATTTTTCGGTGCCGTACTGCGCGAACCAGTCGCCGCCTTTATCAATGATTATTGGGACATTGACCCATGTCTCGACATTGTTCAGAACCGTGGGGAGATCGTTAAGGCCTTTCTCGGTTGAGTGAATATATTTCGCGCGCGGCTCCCCCACTCTTCCGGTGATTGAAATCATCAACGCGGATGATTCGCCGCATACAAACGCTCCGCCACCGCGAGAGATTGCGATGTCGAAATTCAGACCGCTTCCAAGGATATTTTCACCAAGAAGACCGGCATCGCGGCAGACATCGATTGCCTTCCTGAGATGTTCCACTGCAAGCGGGTATTCCTGGCGGACATAGATGTAGCCTTCATCGCTGCCGATAGCGTACGCTCCGATGATCATTCCCTCGATCACGTCAAACGGGTCGCCCTCCATGATCGAGCGATCCATGAACGCTCCGGGGTCGCCCTCATCGCCGTTGCAGATGATGTATCTTTTTTCGCCGCCTGCTTTTATGCAGCTACTCCATTTTTTCGCGGTCGGGAAACCTCCGCCGCCGCGACCTCTCAATCCGCTTTTCTCGACTTCCTCCACAACTTCATCGGGCTTCATCGCGAGAGCTTTCACAAGACCTTTGAATCCGTCGCGGGCGAGGTAATCATCGAGCGATACCGGATCGATCTGACCGATATTCCTTAGCGCGATACGGGTCTGGTGCTTGTAGAACGGGATGTCGCCGTACTGTTCGGTGTATTTTTTTGTCGCAGGATCTTTGTAAGTCAGCTTTTTTATTATCTTGCCATTTTTGACGGTCTTCTCGATTATTTCTTCGACCTGTTCAGGCTTGACTCTCTGATAGAGAATTCCCGACGGGACAAATGTAACGATCGGACCGCGCTCGCAGAATCCGTGACATCCGGTAGTCTTGACCTCTGCATCAATCCCCTGCTCCTCAATCTTCCTGCGGAATTCGTCAGCCAGGCTGGCGGCTCCGCTTGCGAGACATCCGGTTCCGCAGCAGACAAGAATGGTATTCTTCACCTTTTTCCGGGATTTAATCGCTTCATTGCGACGTTCCTCAAGGTCCTTGACATTCTTCAAACGCATCAATCGTCCCCTCCCTCTCCAACAAATTCCCGCATATCAGACGGGGACGCATTACGGATGTATTTATCGTTGACAACAACAACCGGAGCCATCGCGCACGCGCCGACGCAGTTGACCACTTCAAGCGTGTATTCGAGGTCGTCCGTTGTCTCGCCCGGTTTGATTCCCAGAAGGCGTTCAAGCTCCTCGATGTTACTGTCGGCTCCCCGCACATGACATGCCGTACCCTTGCAAACCCGGATAATTTTCTTCCCGCGAGGCTTCAGGCTGAAACCTTTATAGAATGTGGCGACCCCGTAAACCTTCGCTATCGGGACATCGAGATTTTCACTCACCCGTTTAAGCGCGTCGGCGGGAAGGTAATTAAATTCGCCGGATATATCGTGAAGAATTTCAATAAGGCTCGATTCCTTCGGGGGATGGTTCGCGCAGATTTCATCGACGACAGCAATCGCAGATTCCATAGTGACAGTCATGCGCTCACCCCCTCGGCTTCTCCAAGTTCGTACCCGCGTTCGAGAGCTTTTTTATTCACTTCGATGACCTTGCCCTTACCCTCGAACTGATGCTCCATCCATCTGATAATGCCGTCAAGAGAGCATACTTTTGTGATCGCGATATAGGCTCCGAGGATGACCATATTGGCGCATTTATCCGTGCCAAGTTTCTGTGCTTCATCGTTGGCGGGAATGAGAACCTCGGTCACATCGTCACGACCAGTACCGACATCGATCATGCTTGAATTGATGATGATTAGGCCGCCGGGTTTCACCTGAGAACCGAATTTATCGAGCGACGGGCGGTTCATTGCGACAAGTGACGATGGAGTATTGATAACCGGACTCGCGACCGGTTTGTCGCTCACCACAACCGTGCAGTTCGCGGTTCCTCCCCGCATTTCCGGTCCATAACTCGGAAGCCAGCTCACTTCTTTTCCCTCGTCCATCGATGCTTCAGCGAGAAGTTTGCCGATAAGCATCAATCCCTGACCGCCGAAACCTGCCATGACGACCTCGGTAAGCATCACTCATCACCCCCGTCCAGTTTCAATCCATCGGGCAATGGATCATCGGGAGTCTTGAATTCCTTCACGGGATAGTAGGGAATCATGTCCGATGTCGCCCATCCGCACGCGTCTATCGGTTTCATTCCCCAGTTGGTGGGGCAGGTCGATACAAATTCCACAAGACTGAAACAGCGTCCCTCTTTCTGGTACGTAAAAGCCTTTCTAAGAGCGCCTTTGGCATTTGGAATACCTTTCGGGACATTGACACTCACTCGAACTATATAGGAGGGAGTGGCAAGATTGCTCAGGACCTCGCACATTCTGATCGGATAACCGGTGTGCTCGACATCCCGTCCGAACGGACATGTGGACGCTTTCTGGTTGGGCATGGTTGTCGGCGCCATCTGTCCGCCGGTCATGCCGTAGATCGCGTTGTTTACGAATATTACGGTGAATTTTTCTCCGCGATTTGCGGCATGAATGATTTCAGCCATTCCGATGCTGGCGAGATCGCCGTCGCCCTGGTAGGTGAAAACGATGAGGTCTGGACGACAGCGCTTGATACCGGTCGCCATCGCGGGAGCGCGTCCGTGCGCGGCTTCGGTGAAATCGCAGTTGAAATAATTATATGCCAGCACCGCGCATCCCACCGGCGCGACACCGACGGTTCTCTCCCTCACATTAAGCTCGTCAAGCACCTCAGCGACAAGCCTGTGAGTGATCCCGTGCGTGCATCCGGGACAATAATGCGTGGGAACATCGCGCAGTGATTCCGGTCGGCTGAATATTGTATTGACCATTGTTTCTTCCTCAGTATTAACCACTCCCGTATGGGATGATGAATAACAAATGTTACTCCGGTACCCCACCCTTTAGGGTGGGCAAAAGGTGCATGGTTTCCAAGGTTACCCACCCTAAAGGGTGGGGTACCGGATATTATTTTTCATTTTTAACAAACTCTTACGGTCATGGGTCTGATTAGATTAATTTAACAAATTCGTTCTTTACTTCCTCCGGGGTCGGGACGATTCCGCCCTGACGTCCAAAGAACGCAACCTCCCTGCCTGGCGCGGACAGCCTGATGTCATCGACCATCTGACCTGTGGATAATTCGACACTCATCAACTTCTCCGCTTTATTCGCGGTTTCCCCGGCTGCTTCAAAAGGAAATGGATAAAGTGTAATCGGACGAAACAACCCGACCTCAATTCCCTCTTCCTTCAATTCATCAATTGCTGTTTTGCAGATTCGGGACATCGTGCCCCACGCGAATGCTAAAAGTTTCATGTTGTCGGAGACGTTATAAAGCTCCCAGCGTTTTTCCTCTGCTTCCATCTGTTTATATTTCACAAGCAGGCGCTGGTTCATCGCTTCAAGTTCAAGAGGATCAAGGAACAGGCTTGTTAATATTCTCGGATCGCGATCCTTCGCTCCGGTCAGCGCCCATGGCTTTTCAGGGAAACTGTCCGGATCGATCATTTCGGGGAATTCGACCGGCTCCATCATCTGGCCGATGATCCCGTCGCCGATAACCATGACCGGATTGGTGTATTTGTCGGCGAGATCGAAAGCGAGCCGCACGAGATCGGCGGCTTCCTGCACACTCGCAGGCGCAAGCGCAAGAATGCGGAAATCGCCGTGCCCCATACCACGGGTCGCCTGCCAGTAGTCGCCCTGGCTGGGAAGAATCCCGCCAAGTCCGGGTCCCGCACGGACGATATTGATCACGACAACCGGAACCTCGGTCGCCGCGATATAGCTCAGGCCTTCGCTCATCAGGCTGATTCCCGGCGATGATGACGATGTAAAAACCCTCGTGCCGGTACACGCAGCGCCATAGATCATATTTGCCGCGGCAACTTCGCTTTCAGCCTGGATGAATTGCCCCCCGACCTCAGGAAAGCGCTTGGCGAGATACTCAGGAACTTCGCTCTGCGGTGTGATTGGATAACCGAAGAAAAATCGGCATCCGGCACGTATCGCAGCCTCGCCGATAGCTTCATTTCCTTTCATTAAAACCCTGACCATAATTGATGCTCCTCCGGGAAATCCTTAATAATCAAACAGCACATATCGGGTACCATGAACAGCGACTTCGATCGCCACATCCGGACATGTAATCGCGCACATTGCGCATCCGATACATCGCCCCGGATCCTCAACTACCGCATAGAAATAACCTTTTTTGTTGAGTTCCTTGCTCATCCCAAGAATCCGCTGCGGACAGGCATAGGTGCAGAGTTCGCAACCCTTACATTTATCTTTATGGACCTTGATCATCGGCATATTTTATGCACCTCGCATGGGGCTGAACGCAGAATTATGCGTCATGGGAGTCGTTTTGTCCAATCGCTCTCGACTCCCCGCCTGCTCTTCCCCGCACTTCCGATTGACGCCACGGCGGGAGCATGAATCTGTAAAGCGGGAGCAGCAGGCAATCGAATTCATCTTTCTTTATACCCTTCCCGCTTCCGTCATCCATGAGACGGCTCTCCGCTGTGACCATCAGAAGCGGGATACCTGTCTGCTCGCTCATTTTACGGGTAAATTCGTATCCCCTGCGAATCTCATCCGGATCGGTTTCATCCATCAGGTGAGTGTTGGAGATCAATCCGCCGATTTTCAATCCGGCAGCTTCCTCAAGTTCATCCAGAACCTTCCGCGCTCCCTCGATTTCGGATGTGAACGGACGGTTCGCGTTGACCACCATAATCAGCGTGTAATCATCGGGCAGGAAATCATCTTTCATATGGCTGAGAACTTTCGCGCCGAGATCATCGCCGCCGACATCCAGGATCAGCGTCCCGTCGGATTGTTTCAGACGCCCCCTCACTTCCGGGAGAATAATCGGCAGATCGGCCCAGAAATTCTCGCCGGTCGGTGCAATAACCTCAACGCCGGCATTTTCCAGCGGCTCGATCGCTTCACGGCTTCGGAAATACGGATTGACGATATCGAGGTCCATCAGGCATACCGGACCCGTAAATGGATCGTCCTTCTGTTTCGCAGCCAGGCCGAGCTGGATCGCTAGATTCACGGCGACCTCGGTTTTTCCGCTTCCGAAATTGCCGAGAAAGCCGAGTACCCGTTTTTTCAGGGGATCAGGGAGGTCGAGATGCACATAAGCCGCCTGGATTGCCTCAGCGCCTTTGAGAGCATGTCTCGCGTGGGTATAGATGTGATGTTTGGCGACTCCGAGCGGGGTACCGGGATGCGCCTCTTTAAGATTTGACGCCGGATCGGGTCGCGCGGACCTGTCATCATCCCCGGAATCATCCGTTTTGGACTTATCCGGTTTGGACTTATCCGGTTTGGAATCATCCGGTTTGGAATCATCCGGTTTGGATGAGTTATCATTACCGTCTTTTTTCAACTCAGAATCATCCATAGAAAGGCAAAGAGCAATAATACATACCGGAAACCTCAACTTCCACAAAAAAATCGATCCCGTGGCAAGACTATCTCATAATTCTGAAAAATTTGTAGCGCGGACGTCCCGGTATTTTTGAAAAAGCCCAGACTCCCGGAGTCTGATTTTTTAACATCAATCAGCTAATATTCCTGTACTAAATTATTTAGTAACTAAGACCCATCTATGCCGCCCACAAACTTGATCCAGTTACTACCAACCCGGG
>CBDUUJ010000073.1:0-9573 GCA_965370205.1 uncultured bacterium | reverse complement strand
CGGAACTTCCATGGTCGGTACACTCAACTGAGCCAGCATGCTGCCGTCCGAGAACTCCACAAACGAGTGAACTATGCTCGCCGGATGTATGACTACGTCAATCCGATCAGGTTCAAGCCCGAAAAGCCACCTGGCCTCAATTATTTCAAGCCCTTTGTTAAACATGGTGGCCGAATCGATGGTTATTTTCGGTCCCATCTTCCATGTTGGATGCGAAAGAGCCTCTGATACTTTCAAATTTATAAAATCGTCCGGCTTTCGATCCCTGAAAGGTCCGCCGGACGCAGTCAGGATTATTCGTGCGAGACCCGGATGATCCAATCGGTTGCCAAGACACTGGTAAATTGCGGAATGTTCGCTGTCGACCGGAACTATCGATCCGTTGCCGGCATCCAGGAGTTGCCTGATCAGGTCGCCCGCCATTACAAGGCTTTCCTTGTTGGCCAGAAGAACCTCCCGATTTGCCCTCAGGGCGGCGAGTGTCGGCTTGAGTCCCGCAGATCCCACAAGGCCATTCATGATTGATGTGACATCGGGATGCAGGGTCGCCGCCTCAAGGCCATTTTCACCGTAAAATATTTCAGGCTGATGGGATTCATCCCGGAGGAGTTTCCTCAACCGCTCAACTTCTTCCGGACCTTTCACCGAGACCGTAGCCGGCTGATGCCTGCGAATCTGTCCTGCGAGGATATCAACTCTGGTGCCGGCAGCGAGCGTGACGACATTAAGGCGGTCGGGATTTCGCTCCACCACCTCGAGGGTCTGGGTTCCAATGGATCCGGTTGAACCAAGTACAGCGATATTTTTCATGACATTAATTAATTCCGGGCGCCTGAAAGAAACGCATGGGCGATGTTATCACAAGGTTACAAGCCTTGTCATGCCGGATCGACTGGATTACTGCAACCTTTAAGGCTGGCGGCGGTCTTTGTTAAATGGAAATATTCAAATAAACGGACTGCCACAGCCTTGTAAATATTCACCTGATTTGATACTGTCCTGTAATACATAGAGGAAAGGATAAGAAACCTCACCGAATGGCAGGCGTTCAGGCAGGGTTGATTTTTTTTCGTCTACTGGTTAATATCACGCAGAATTTCAATTATTATTAGGCTTTTTTATTACCCGGAAAAATGCAGGGAGATCCATATGTCACAGCATAATGATTTGTATGATCTTTCGGTTTCAGTGAATAAATTAAACCGATTGATGTCTGATTACATCCAGCACCTGATCAAGAACGATGGAATGAACGATCTTCACCCGTCAGCCGGGGTCATTCTTCTCCCGCTTCTGGACCGGGAAGGACAGACGCTTTCGGAGCTGGCGAAAAAAGTCCATATGAAAGCTCCGACGATAACGGTTATCGCCAACCGGCTGGAAAGCTATGGATGGATACGCCGTAAACGCAGCAGTGAAGATCGCAGGCAGGTCCATTTATTCCTGACCGACAAGGGCAGGGAAAAGGCGGAGGCCCTCGATGTCATACGTCGCAGGCTGGCACGACAGATGTCATCCGGGCTTAATCATGCTTCAATAGTCCAGGCCAACGGAATTCTCAAACAGTTAATTATGAATATAGATGGTCGCAGGGACTAGTCGCCGGGCACAGGAAACAGCCTGTGAAGCGCTAAAAAACGTCAGATCGCAGATATTCTCAAATTAATATATAATAGGTGCTGTGGATCATTTTTTTTGAGGTGAAAAGATGGCATCACGCCGGGAACGTGAAAAGGAGGAAAGGCGAAGATATATTCTGAATAAGGCGCAATCTCTTTTTGCCAGGAAGGGTTTTCTTGGAACATCGATGGCGGAGATCGCGGATGCCAGTGAGTTTGCAGTCGGCAGCCTATATACCTTTTTCAGCAGCAAAGAGGAAATTCTTGTCAGGATTTTTAATTATCACATCGAGCATGTAATCGCCGAAGTGGAACAGATTCGAGATGATCCTGATCTCAGGGTTCGCGAAAAGATAGAAAATTGCCTTGAAATTCTTGTCAGGCTATATGTCGAAAATCAGGATTTCTTCAGGATATATGTCGCTGAGGCACGTGGAGTGGAATGGGGAGTTCGTACCGAGGTTGGGGAATGCATTTATCACGGCACAGCAAGGTATGTAAAAATCCTTGCTGATATTTTCTCCGTTGCGATTGAAGAAGGAGTTGTCGATCCGGACCTCGATCCGGAATTTCTGGCTCATCTTCTCCGATCATACGTGCATTCGACGGTAAGGCACTTTTTATACGGTAAGCGCGATATAAAACTTGAGGAGCTTCTGGCAATGACAAAGCAGATGTTGTTTAACGGAATACGACTTATGCCAGGGCAGGAAAAAAATTCCGAAAATGACAACCTTTTTAAGTAAACCGCTGTTGACAAAATCGATTCTTAATTGTAAAATTACTAATGAAATCAGATTTTCATGATCTATATTTAACTAACTTCGGCCTTTCCCTGCACTACCTCCTATACCCCCGTCGCCAGACGGGGGAACTTTTTTAGTTCAAATTCATAATCGGATGGCAGAATTACCGAAAGTCACACCTACAAGCTTATCGTATTTCCCAGACGTTTTTACAGAGTGTTGTTTTAACATTCTATCCTGAGAGATAAATAGCTTCCGGAACGCTTGTAGGCGCCACCCATCATGGAAAAAATGATCATTTTTCCGTAAAATTTTTCGGTGGGCAGAAATGATTAATTTTTCGTATAAACAGCAACAGACTGGATATCCAGGATTCTTTACCATGTACATTTTAACGGCTACACATACCCGCCGCTTCGAACCTTGACAGGATTTAAAAAATGGTGTATAAGCCTGATGGGAGTCAATTAATCCCTTTTTTAAACAAGTTAATTTAGGCCTTTCCCTGCACTACCTCCTGAAAAACCCCCGTCACCCGACGGGGGTTCCTTTTCTCTCCCTGGAGACAAACAGATTCTCCCGAAAAACCATGCAAAAAAAGTCCCCGTATTCGGGGACCTAAGAAAGCCTGTTAGGAATATCTGTGCCTATTCCCCGTCGTCATGGATAGCTTCGACCGGGCAGGACTCCATAGCTTCCTGGCAGAGATCTTCTTCGTCCGGATTCTCGGGCTGCTTGCTTACGAAAGCATAGCCCTCGTCCTCATTGTGTCCGAAGTTATCCGGAGCGGTCTGTCTGCAGACATCGCAATCTATGCAGTTGTCGTCCACGTAATATTTCCCGGCGACATTATCAGGATATGCATTCTCTCGAGCCATAATAATTGGCCCTCCTTGCTCATTCTTGAGGGTTTTTCCGGACGACAGGATCGCCCGATTTGGCGCACATTCTAGCACTACATTTAAGGCCAGGCAACATATTTGGCATAAATCGACACATTATTTATGAATTTTCCTCCCGGGATAACGTCTTGACGAATACGGAAGCACATGCGATAATTAGCTTGTGGACTCCCAGTCTGCGGCGATTGTGTTATATCCAGCTTCTCAATCCCAAACAGCTCGAAATATAAGCAGTCCGCCGCCGGGCGCGGCATGAACCGAAGCCGTACCCTATGGAGTCGTACTTATCAGGCCAAAGGCCCAACTGAAGACCAAGGAGAAACCCAATGAAGCCCCAACGCGGATTCAGCCTGGTTGAACTTCTGGTGGTAATCACCATTGTCGGTATACTCGCCGCTATTGCCCTTCCGAACTACAACAAGTTCCGGATCAAGGGCCGCGAGACCGAAGTTAAAGCAAATATTCATGTCATCCAGGAAGCCATTGAAAGATATTACGTGAATGAAAAGGAATATCCCGGCGTCCTGGTCGGTGGAGACCAGAACTCCTGGGGAGTATGGCACGACAGAAACCCGCTGCTTACCGACATTTTCGATCCATTGATTGAGCACAATTATGTCGACAGCTACCCGAAAAATCCCTTTGTGGACGAACAGAAAGGCGGACTCTACCTCCAGATGTCCGGCGGTGACATCTATACACCCGCATCCGGAGATCCCCGGTTTGGCATGAAGGGAACTATCATGCCGAACTCAGTGGACGACCCGTTGTGGTTCACCGTTGGCGGTGAGAATGTAGCAGAAACGATAAACACCGCCGGAGCCTACCAGATCGACAATTACGGCGTATATGGCGGCTACCTGACCCCACAGAATGAAAAAACCATCTATATCATCCAGGGGAGCTTTTTCTATCGTTGCGTTGGTGAGATCGATATGGTCACATCGTTCCCGTCGGCGAATCCCACCCGCGATGAATTCCGCTACAAGAGCTTCGATCGCTACATTCTCGGCGGATTCGGAAGCGACAGAACCCTGGGACTTGATGTCATCAGGCTGACAGGCGCGGGCGATTACCGTCAGCAGCCCGATGTGCCCAACTGGAACTATGACGTGCCGCTTATGCTTCCGGAGGTTTTCGGAGGCGGAGATCGAAATAATAATCCTTACTTTCCGTACGACCCGGTCGATGAGGGCGTCGAGTTTTATTACGGCGCACCGGACGGGATTGAGGACGGACTGGTCATCGTGATCACCAGCAGCGGAGACAATCTGCTCTTCTGATAATCGCGTAGAAATACCGGCATCTCGACAATCTTCGGATTCCGTTTTCTAAAGGATTCCTAAGAAATTGGACCGTGGAAGCATCTTATTTAACGAGTGGCTGGAAAGCTGGTTTCTAACGGTCGAATGTCGGGAACGGATGATACAGGGAATAACAGACGTGGAATAAATACCCCCTCCCATCCTTAAACGCTCACCCAGGGTGAGCGTTTCTTTTAGTTCTTCACTCATTATTATTTTTTATGAATATGCCGCCCATAAACTTGATCCTGTCTCGATCAATCATGGATAACCTGCGAGTTTATGGGTGTCTTTTTCATGTCATCAACGATCCGGAAAGGACACCCACAAACCCGCATATTATCAGGGATTGATCACATTGCACCGAGTTTGTGGGCGGCATAAATGGATTTTCGTTACTAAGATTTAATGCGGAATATTGGCTGATTGTTGTTGAATAGGAAACCCATTAACAGGTTTCAATAACCCAGCATCGGGATATATTTCTCAACAGCTCTGAAATGCCCTGCGCGTCCCAGCACACAGATAAGCGCCAGCGCGCGATCGCGGTCCTCGGGATACGATTCCACTTCAGCGACCAGTTCCTCAATGATGATCGGGTCATTTGTTTCGTTGTCCGGCAATGCTTCCAGAAGGACTTGTGCCCGTCCGGTGACAGCCCTCGATGCCCGGTTGAACCAGTCGATGGCGCGGGCAAGCTCCCTCGCGCGTGCGGCGGCCAGTCCGGCAGCGAGAAGCCCTTCCACCGAGCCGGGGTTATCCTTCAGGTAAGCCTCGAAATGTCCAAGCGCTTCGGGATAACGACCCAGAGCGGCAAGAGCCCGTCCGGCGACAAGCCTGATCTCATTTGGGGGTTTATCACAGGTAAGCCAGGGCGCGACCAGGTAGAGAGCGCGTGACGGGTTGTTCTCGCGGATAGCGTCTGCAGCCCTGGATATGGTCTCTGTCAGGTCCGGTTTAACCTGATCCTTCTCCGGCGGACTTTTTTTTCTCGTGACTGTTTTAAGAAATGGAATACTCAGCATAATGACCCCTGTTAAACGGATGCAATCATTCTTAATATCCACAAATAGAGGGTTATCGCGCACTGAAAAGCGGTCCGGAATTTAAAAAACATCGGAATCGATTTAATTGCTGATTCTCTGATATGTATAGTCAAACACGCATGCCATGTGCTAACATGACTGATAGAGAGCATTTCGAAATCTATGAAAGCCGGCACCGACATAGTTTTTCAGAGCGTAATTACGAAACTTCCGGATTTTCGCAAGCTTGAAATCACGCCTGAGCGTCACGTGTATCTCCTCTGGCTGATAACGAGAACGGTCACCATTATTGGCGGAGACAGACCGATCCTTGTCGGCGGCGGGGCGATCGAATTCTACACGGGCATACGTTTCGCGACCGGCGACCTCGACCTCGTCGCACCCGACATGGAAGCGTGCAGGGAAGCTCTTAAAATACTCGGGTTCGAACGTCCGAAGAGAGCACGTCACTTTGTCAACCGGACCATCGCGGCACTCGTGGAAATTCATTCATCACAGTTAAAGGGAAATGAAGAAGTGATCGAGCTTGTCTACCGCAAGGTGCCGCTCCTTTTGGTAAGCCCTGAGGACTGCATCGTCGAGAGACTTGCGAAATATCGGAAACATGGCTCGACACTGGACCTTCTGAACGCCTTCCTTGTCTCATTTCACCAGAAAGACCGGATCAATTTTGAGCATCTTCTGGAACAGATAGAGGCAAGGGATCTCTGGGATTTCTACCGTCCGATCCAGGATATCGCGAGGGAGCTGATCTGCAATGATATCGGAGCGGATGAGGCTGCGGCGGCGCTTATTCATTTCATGAAAACGGGAGCGAGAGAATGCGCATTCTGATCTGGGAGCAGATTCGGAAGGAACTCGATGCAAGCGCCGCCTTCAACATGACGCTGATGCGCGCCATCGATCCCAGGCTGATTTCCCACAGGCCGAGAGATCCTGAGAAAGCCCGTCTCATGTCCGAGCTGGGAATGGAAACCAGAAGTGAAGTAATTGCGCGAAAAACCGGCACGAAATCCAAAAAGAAAATCTCCCGAAAAAGTATTGCTCCAACCCCCATCAGCTACGAGATAATCACCGAAATCGAACCCGACCAGCCCGATTCGTAACGCTGGCTTTCTCAGGGTTGTCGAAAAAGCGGAAATAATAAACCGGTACCCCACCCTTTAGAGTGGGTGGAAGGCGCATGAAGTCTGGAATCACCCACCCTAAAGGGTGGGGTACCGGAAAAAACTTCGTTTTTCAACTATCCTATCCCTGCCGGTAAACAGGTATAATTCGAACACTCATGCCGTCACGCAGAGACACTCTCTTTCTCCCTCAACTACCCGATGATCTGCCTCATCAATCCCGCCGGATGCCCTGGCAGAGATGGGGCGAGGGCGGCGGCATGCAATTCACATTGAAAGCGCTCCAATCCCGCGACCATCTCGTTCTCGCGGATAACCTGTCGCTTCTGGAAATTCTTCCACCGGGCTTAGTTGACCTTGTCTACATCGATCCGCCGTTCGCGACCGGAAAACGCCGTGAAAGCCCCAGGGGCGGCGATGGTCCGGAAGGATACGAGGACAACTGGGAAAGTCCGGAGGCATTTATTGAATGGCTTGCGCCGAGGTTACAGGGAATATGGAGAATTCTCGCGGATAACGGAAATCTGGTGATTCATCTCGACACAAGGGCGGTGCATCTTGCGAGGGTATGGTGCGACAGGGAATTCGGATCGGAGCACTGGGAGAATGAAATAATCTGGCACTACACCGGAGGCGGCCGGAGCAGAAAGAGGTTCAGCCGCAAACATGACGTTCTGCTATGGTATTCGAAAGGGTCAAAGCGGGTTTTCAACATCGATGCGATCCGTGAACCGTACAAGCCGACAAGCGGTTACGCGAAGGGCGGCATAGTGAGTAAAAAAGGGAAGAAATACATGCCGCATCCCGACGGCAAACCCGCCGACGATGTCTGGGATATTCCCATCGTCAACCCGCTGTCCCGCGAGCGCTCGGATTATCCCACGCAGAAACCGATCAGGCTGCTTGAGCGGATTGTCGGCGCTCTGTCGGATGAAGATGCGCTTGTGGGCGACTTTTTCTGCGGAAGCGGAACGACGGCGCTCGCGAGCCGGGCATTGAACAGGAGATTCATCTGCTGCGACAGCAATCCGGATGCGATTGGAGTAACGCTGGATCGTTTGAAAGAGCAGAATCCGGATTTGAAAGCTCCCGCTTTATTGTCACAGGGATTTTACCGGATCGGATTTGCTGAGCCTGATTGTGCGGACGGGCTTGCGGGACTTCTCATGGAAAAGGGTTTGAGGCTGGATCGCGAGGCTGTGTCCGGAATTCTGTATCCGGCATGGAGGAAGGACTCCGAGCCATTTGACCCTCTTGACAATCGCGACGCAATCGTGGCGGTTCGGTATTGATGATGACGGGACGTCATCACGCCGGGCGACCGGAGATCGCCCCTCCGTTTAATCATGATGCAGTCGCGGTGATCCGAGTCTAAATATCCCCCTTGATTTTCAATTTTCAGAAAAATTTTTTTATACGTTCAAGTAAATGCTGATTTAATTTGATTAACCACACCCGGACTGGTATTATCATTTTTCAATAAGGAAGGAGGGAAACCGGTTGGCCGGTGAGACTGCCAGAACACTTGCTTTTATATCCAACAAGGGTGGAGTTGGAAAGACCCATCTCGCTGTAAATCTGGCGATTCAATGCGCTCGTGAGGGTCGCCGTGTGCTTCTGGTCGACACCGATCTCGGAAGCGCGAACACTGACCTTCGCCTGGGAATAAGGCCTGTATTAACTCTCCACGATTTTTTCGAAAAGCGCGCGGATATTTTCGACTGCCTGACGCCAACCAGTTACGGCATCCATTTCCTTGCGGGGAAGTCCGGCGAATTCAAGCTAGCCAATCTGGGCCATCAGCAGAAGATCAGGCTGTTACGCGGTTTTGACCGTCTCGTTCAGAACGGCGGTTATACCGACGTTTTCTTCGATCTCGGCGCGGGGATAGGCAGCCGTGTGCTCGATTTCGCGCTGGTCTGCGACGAGATGGCGATAATCGCTACTCCGCAGGATATTATCGCGGCATACGCAACTCTCAAGGCGTGCTGGAGCCGGTACACCCGTCTGAGCGATATGCACTATTTCAGAAAAAGAACCGGCGCTCCTCAGCAGGCAGGAGTTGTTATACCTACTGCGGATGATGGCAATCAGCGGGTTCTCAGGGTGAATTTTCTGGTCAACCAGGCGGAGAACCTAATAGAGGCCAAACAGGTTTATTTGAGAATACTCGATGTCGCCCGGACATTTTTCTACACGCCGGAGGGACGGGCGGTTCTGCCGATTAGATACCTGGGCGGCGTACCTTATGTGCATGGCCTTCTGAGGCAGGCGGAGAGAAACAAGGTCCCGGCGCTTGTGATGTATCCCTATCATCCATTCAGCCACGCTATCCGTGAAATAACGGATATCCTGCTTGATAAGCGGGTCATCGCGCCGAACAATCTTGCGATACCGTTCACTGAACATGTGAGAGGAATGGTCAGTGCCTGGGTGAGTTGATCCTGTGTTTTAATACATCTGAAATTCAGGAACGATAACACATCTATGCCGCCCACAAACTTACTGCAAACATGGTCAATCCCGGATAACCATCGGGTTTGTGGATGTCCTTTTCGGTTGAGTTGATTGGTTAAATATCACCCACAAACGGGCAGTATATTCAGGATTGGTAAAAACAGGATAAAGTTTGTGGGCGGCATATTTTTGTTTTAACTACAAATCAGTAAATCAGGAATTATTTTCAGTGGCGTGTGATTCGTTATTCATGACAAAGACACGCCCAACCATCAGGATGATGGTTGAGCGTGCCACCCGACGTAATTGCGTGGACTCCGTAGACAATATGGAGCGACCGGCTCCGCAGTTGCAGGGTCGTAGCATTTCCAA
>CBDUUJ010000072.1:0-9592 GCA_965370205.1 uncultured bacterium | reverse complement strand
ATCACTACAAATCCTCTCGGCTTTTTTGCTGACCAACTTGAGGCATCACTCCCGACCGACCAGGATGAAACGGATTCACCCGACATTTACGCATTCTCTACTGTTATAAAGCGTGTCCGAACCGCGGAATGGAGCGAACGGACTGCAGGATTGCAGTCCAAGATCCATGCCATTCAGGATGCGGTGAGACAAGCTAAGTACAAGGAGACAGTGGATAAGGTCTCTGCTTTGCTTGAATCGGACGCGGATGAAATAGGCATGGAGATGCTGACTGACATCCTCCATGCGCTGGACGCTGCTATTAGGGCATTTAAGCAAGAAGATGACTACTATGGCAATGCTGCTGACCTTCTTCTTAATATCACTGAAAGACATCCAGACTACCGGAAACAAGGTACAGAGGCCTTCAATAAGTGGATCAAAGCGCTATTTCACATGGCAGATTACTTCATGAGCAAAAAAGACCCGACTGCATGCACCATCTATCGAGAAATAGTCCAATTTTGCGAAGGCGCGGATGATCCTTCTCTCAGACTTTTCGTGGCAAAGGCCCTAAGAAAAGAAGCTTACATGTTGTCAAATGGCTATTTTTACGTTGAAGCTTTCTAACGCTGAATTGATTTTATTTCAAATTTTAGCGACTCGAATGACATCGATATCATATTGAATATTCTTAATGCAAAATTAACCAAATCTCGCTGCCTGATCTTAGGTGAAAAACAAATCCAGAAGGGAATCGATATCTTCATTGAGATAATCAAAGAATACGAGGATCATTACGACAGAGATGTGCTATCCATAGTAAATATAACGTGGGAATTGTTGTTGTATGTAAAGCTAAACTTAAATAAGGATAAGGATGACAATGCCTTTGAGGGCTTTGACTTTTGGATTGCATGGCTTCGTGAGAAACCAATTCTTTGGGCATTCAGTCTCATCGCCGAAGCCATGCTATTCAAGGGCGAGGCTCTGGTAGCCGCAGGTAATACTGATGATGCACTTATTACCTTCGTAGAACTTGTAGAAACCTACCAATATGAAGATGAAGAAACGATCCGGGACTATGTTAAGAAGGCAAAGGACCACTTAGCGAGGCTAAGCGAGCCCGTGAGCAATGGCGATGATCATAACCCCGAAGATACTCCTAGTTGAAATAACTACCGTCTTCTCCTCTCTTCCCCCCCCTCGCCATTACCTTCCTAATCTGTCCTATTAGTTATTGGGAGTACCCCTCAAGATGCCATGAATACCAATTATGCAATCGGGCTGCTGTCCACTTCCTGACGGTCGCGGCTCTGATACATCGACTGACACATCGACTGACACATCGCCTGACACATCGCCTGATAAATCAATCCCCGCTGCGTAAATGACATTCTACCCAGTGACCGTTTTGGAAATTTATTCGTGGGGGTTCGAGTTCGCTGCATACGGGTTTTGCGTAGCGGCATCGCGTGTGGAATCTGCATCCGGATGGAGGGTTCGCGGGGGACGGCACATCGCCTTCGAGTAGAATTTTCTGCGGCTTATGGGCGGGGTCGGGGACCGGAACCGCCGAGAGGAGCGCTTCGGTGTATGGATGCTTCGGGTCGGCGTAGAGGGCTTCCGACGGGGCGTACTCGACAATTTTCCCGAGGTACATCACGGCGACAAAATCGGAGATGTGCTCCACTATCGATAAATCGTGCGCGATGAAGAGGTAGGTCAGGCCGAACTGTGTTTGAAGGTCCTGGAAGAGGTTCACGACCTGCGCCTGGATGCTGACATCGAGCGCGCTCACCGGCTCATCGCACACGATCAGTTTCGGATTCAGTGCAAGCGCGCGCGCGACCCCGATGCGCTGTTTCTGTCCGCCGGAGAATTCATGCGGAAATCGGTTCGCGCTGTCGGGGTTGATACCGACAAGCTCCATGAGTTCGCGCACCCGTCTGCGCTTTTCGTTTCCCTTTGCGATGTTAAATATTTCGAGCGGCTCCGCGATCGCCTCCCCGACCGGAAGCCGTGGATTGAGGCTTGCCTGCGGGTCCTGGAAGACGATCTGCATGTCCTTGCGGAGTTCTTGTACTGCGCGGCGTTTGAGTTTCGTTATGTCCGCGCCCTCGAACAGAATACTTCCCGATGTCGTGTCGATCAGGCGAAGGATCAACCGTCCGAGAGTTGATTTGCCGCATCCGGATTCGCCGACAAGTCCGAGTGTTTTTCCGCGCTCGATAGTGAACGAGACGCCATCGACCGCACGGACCGCGCCGACTTTTTTCTGGAAGATCAACCCGCGAGTGATCGGAAAGTGTTTGACCACGTCGACAACTTCGATGAGTATGTCGGGGGTGTTCACTTCAGATCACCCGGAAGTGCGAAGTAGACCTTGATCGACTCATTTGCGAAATCCCATCCGAGCGAAACCTGAAACGAGTCGAGAATATATGTCAGATGGCATTCCTGCCTTTCGAATTCATCGCTGGCGAAATCCCACGCCCAGTTGAATCCCGCTCCCCATCTGCGGCTGAACCTGCTCTGCTCCCGAAGTCCAAGTTCCTCGACCACTTGAGGTTTATCGAACAGGAACGGTGTCAGGCCCCAGTCGCGGACCCGGCGATATGTCAGACTCGCGCCCCAGTGCGGCGGATCGACATACCGGAGTCGGACCCGTCCGTCCAGGATTCGGTAATTGCTGCCGAGTTCGTAATTGAGGTCGCTGTATTCCAGAGAGCCTGACAGTTTGAAATCCCCGACCGGAATTCCGCCGTGATCGAGACGAGCGCGCCAGCCCCAGCGGTCGAGATCGGGACCGTCACGCATGTCCCGCAGATGTCCCCAGAACGCGGACGCGCGGATTCCGAATTTCGTGTCGCCGACTGGGATTCGTCTGAGTCCGAAAGTAATTTCCGGCTCGGCTCTCGTCGGGACCGGATCGCCTGCAGAGTCCTCCTCCCTGCGGTATCCGGTTCTGGTCTCGAAGTATAAATTATCTTTCTCGACATCCGCGATTATCTCGGGATATGAACGCGCGAACGGGAATGTGTCCATGCGAAAAATGATTCTGGGACCCACGTCGACGGACTGCATATTGAAAGTGTAAACCGGAGCGAAATCGATCCGCGGACCCTCGCTACCCTCCCAGCCTATGGATGGCAGCGATGTTCGAAAGCCGGGTTCATGCGACGGGACAAATCCGCGCCAGACCGGAAATGGCAGCACGTTCAGACGGTTTCCGAAAAAAGATACCGACAGGTTTGAAAGACGCGCACCGAGCAGATCGCGCTCGCCGGTGTCGGGATGCGTGCCGATCCGGAGATTTATATCACCGGAACTGATCGCAACATCGGGATTATCAAGATTGCCGAGCGAAAGGCACGGCGATTCAAGAATGGCCTCATCCCGTCCGAGCCGAACCGTATCCGCCGTGAAGTTGACCTCGTACTGATCGTCGCCCTCAAGTCCGAGCTGATACGCGTCGGCGAGATAGTAGCCGTGTACGTCGTGACAAATTCCGCTGTAGGTCTCGTCTCCCGCTACGGATGTCGGGAAATCGATCAGCACGTCGACGCATTCGAAAAGCGCTCTGCCGTCAAGTCCGGTGAACATCACTTCCGGACCCGCGATCAGACTGGTGACATTTTCACCCTCGAACACAACCTCGATGTGTCCCGTTTCGAGAAGGATATCGCCGTCAACAGTTGACAGGTGCGCCGTGACCCTGCCGTCCCATATCGCGTGTTCCAGGATGATCTCCTCGCCATCGACGGTCGATACAACCTGCTCGAAAGTGAAATTTTCTCCCTCGATTATTAGATGTCCGCCCTCAGGGAGATCGAATGATGTCTCCTGCGCGTACAGGATTACCGGAAACACGCAGAGGAATGTCCATGCGAAGATCGGGAGGAGTGCGAGATATTTGGACTTGCGATTTTTCACGTCAGTGGTCTGATCGAGCGGGATTATACCATGATGAATTGCCGGAGTATGGTATTCTTATCCCACTAAATTAGGGAGCGGCGAAATGGATCTTATCAGCGTTATTGTTGGAATCGTTATTGGCGGGATCGTTGGCTATGTTGTTGCATGGTCGATGGGTAAAGCTGGTGCTGCGAGAGTGCAGGGAAATCTTGACGCGAAGGAGCAGGAAACCGGGGGGCTTCAGGATCGAATCGATGAGATGAACGGACGCATCGATCAATTAAACATTGATTTGAAACAGGAAGCCGAAACACGTGCGGCAGCGGAATCCCAGGCTGAGCGTGTTGATGAAACTGAAAAAGCTAATGAGAAGTTGCAGGGAGAATTAACCCAACTGAAATCCGACCACGCTACTCTTCGGGAGACAATCAGGAATGAGCGCGAGTCTGTCGCCGAGCAGCTTAAATTCATCGAGGAATCGAAGACGAAACTTGAGGACACATTCAAGGCGCTTTCCTCCGAGGCGTTGAAGAGCAACAATCAGGCGTTTATCGATCTGGCGAATCAAAAGTTTGAGACATTCCAGACCAAGGCGAAGGGCGATCTCACCGAGCGTCAGAAAGCCATCGATGCGCTTGTGAAGCCGATGAGGGAAAGCCTGGAGAAATACCAGAGAATGATCGCGGAGATGAGTGAGAAGCAGACAGGCCAGGTCACGAGCCTGCAGGATCAGGTAAAGGCGCTTATTGAGAGTGAAAAAACTCTAAGGGATGAGACAGGCAAATTAGTGACTGCGTTGAGCGCTCCGCAGGTGAGAGGCAACTGGGGTGAGCTGACGCTAAGGCGGGTCGCGGAGCTTTCCGGGATGGTCGAGCACTGCGATTTTGTCGAGCAGGAAAGCACCGATACCGAAAAGGGCAGACTGCGTCCGGATATGATCGTGGACCTCCCGAATGCCCGTCGCATTGTTGTAGATGCGAAAGCACCACTGAAGGCGTATGTTGAGGCGGTCGAAGCGTCAAACGAGGATGAGCGCAAACAGAAAATCAGGGAGCACGCCCGTCAGGTGAAAGATCGCGTGCAGGAACTCAGCAGGAAGGAATACTGGGATCAGTTCGATAATGCGCCTGAATTTGTCGTGCTTTTCCTGCCGGGCGAGCAGTTCCTTGGAGCGGCATTGCAGGAGCAGCCCGACCTTCTGGAGAATGCTTTCAAGCAGAGAGTGATTCTGGCGACACCAACAACTCTCATCGCTCTCTTGAAAGCTGTCGCGTATGGCTGGCGGCAGGAGGCCCTCACCGAAAACGCAAAACAGATAAGCGAACTCGGCAAGCAGCTTTATGACCGGCTCGCGACATTGATGGGGCATTTTCAGGACCTCGGAAGGAGCCTGGACAAGAGTGTCGAGACCTACAACAAGGCGGTCGGGTCGCTTGAAAAACGTGTGATTGTCACGGCTAGGAAATTCAAGGAACTTGGCGCGACCAGCGCCGATGATCTCCCGTCACTCGAACCAATCGATCAGTCGACACGTCAGATGATCCCGATCGGTTATGAATCTGAAGAGCCGGAGGATCAGAAGCCTGCGTTGACATAGCGCGTAAATTGTCACTTTTTTAGAACGTACCTCTATTGACAATGATTTGATTTTGTGGTACATATTACTTACACTTCTGAATAAGTGTGGGCGATTTGTACCGCAACGGAACAATGAAAAGAAACAGGCAGAAAAAGATCGATGATGCAGTAGTAATCTTCCGAAAACACCATGGCACGCTCCGAATGATGGAAGCTGTGCGACTTGGAATCCATCGAAGGATTCTCTATGCCATGCGCGATTCCGGAATACTTAAGCAGATTAGCAGAGGACTTTACCGTCTTGCGGAACTGCCGCCTCTTGCAAACCCGGATCTTGCAATTGTTGCATCCAAAGTTCCCAGGGGAGTGATTTGTCTTATCTCAGCTCTTGCATACCATGACATCACAGTGCAGATTCCGCATACGATCTATATTGCAATGGAACGGAACATCGCGGAGGCACCCAGACTGAAATATCCTCCACTGCGAGTATTTTGGTTTACAGGCTCAGCTTTTCATGAAGGCATTGAAACATACACAAAAGATAACATTCCGGTTCGTATCTACAACCCGGAGAAAACGATCGCCGATTGTTTCAAGTATCGAAATAAAATCGGCGTCGACGTGGCTATCGAGGCGCTCAAGCTCTACAGGGAGCATAAGCCTTTCAAGCCGGATGATCTTATCCGCTACGCACGTATCTGCCGCGTTGAAAATGTGATGCGTCCGTATTTCGAGGCTATTATTTAATGGGTAAGCCCCTCAGGAACGTTCCTGCATCCGTTCACTAGCGACTTCTTAACAAGGCCATGGAGACAGGTCGGCCTTTCAATGAAATACTCCAGCATTATGCGCTGGAGAGGTTTCTCTACAGGCTTTCAGTATCTTCTTATCGTGAATGTCTGGTTCTTAAGGGTGCCCTTTCATTCTCTGTCAGTAAGGAGAAAAGGACCAGACCCACAAGGGATATCGATTTTCTTGGCATAACTGATAACAGTGTGGAAAATATCGAGGACATTGTTAAGGAAATATGCTCACAAAATGATGCTCTTGACGGTATTGAATTTCGTCCTGGCACAGTGGATGGACAGGTAATCAACGATGAAAAAGAATATGTGGGAGTTCGCGTTAAATTTCTTGGTTATCTGGGCAGGGCCAAGATTTATATGCAGGTGGATGTAGGATTTGGTGATCTGGTTACGCCGGGAACCGAGGAATTTGAGTACCCGGTTATTCTCGATGATCTGCCGGTTCCCAAATTGCTTCGATATCCATTTGAGACCGTCATTGCTGAAAAATTCGAGGCTATGGTCAAACTCGGCGAATTGAACAGTCGTATTAAGGATTTCTATGATGTGTGGTTTCTGTCACACAATTTTTCATTTAATGGAGAAACGCTTGCTGATGCAATAAAGGCCACTTTCAATAATCGTGGAACATCTGTTCATCCCAATCCTGTTGCTCTTACGAGATCATTTTCGACGGATGAATCGAGAGGAAGAAATTATCGTGCTTTCATTCGAAAAAGCCTTCTTGATGATGCTCCCGCTGACTTCAGCGATCTTGTGGATGCAGTTGCTGTATTTCTGATTCCAATAGCCGAAGCAATAGCTGAAGGCAGGGATTTTCATGGAGTCTGGGAGCCGCCCGGTCCATGGAAAGAACAATGATAAAAAAAAGACGGAACGATTTCTCGCTCCGTCATAAGTGGTTAGCCGAAGTTTATAAATCAGGTTACATTTGAATCATATGTATCCTGCTGCTGCGGAGGTGGGGCAGGCGCAGGGGTTTTCGGGGGGATGTAGCTGTACAGCGCCGCGCCGGTTCCCATGCAGCACAGAACGGGAAGCATCAGCCAGCCGAGAATCGGCACGCCCATCAGGAGAAACAGCGAGCCGGACCCAAGAAGCGCTCTGCGGATACCCACCGATGCCGGATCGATCAATTCGCCGGCCCATTCGATAAGCGCCACTTTCCCGAAGCTGACAAACATGAAGATGAACACCAGCAGGAGGAGGGCCGCGAAAGACCCGGCTGCCTCTCCAAGACTGGCGATTCCAAAACCAATAATCAGCGTGACAATCCATCCTATCAGTCCGAACCAGAAGCTTCCCCACGGCATTCGTCGGAGGATTTCGCCTGTCCATTCGGTCTTCTTCGGGAAAAGCCCGCGCATTAACAGAGCGAATCCGGCGAATGCTGCGATCATGACTACCAATGCGGTCAGGTAGAAAAACGTAAGCACACCCAGCACTTCAGCCCTGATACCTTCTTGCTGGGCATATGCGGGACTCGCGATGCCGAACACCAGGAGGGCGGCTATCAGGATTATTGCCATCCCTGAAGTAAACATTTTCAGATGCCTGGCTCCATTGTGATTTGTTTTGCCGTATGTCATTGCTGCACCTCGATTTTATTCTTTTTAATTCGATATTGAAGACGCTTTATTTTTTCATGTTTCCAGCATCCTGAGCGTTTTGAACCGGTAGTTTCCCACGCAGCCAGAACAGATTCCCCGCAGCCAGGATTAACAGGAGCACAACCAGACCGACCAGCCATCCGCTCCATGGTGCTATCACCGCGCCGGTTTCGCCCATCCACTCGAACAGTTTCCCCTGCCAGACCTGGAAGTACGCGGATATCTCAGCCCATGTGGGAATATTGAACGATACAGGGATTCCCTCGCGTAATTCGTCGGGAAGCCTGTCGAGCGCGCCGGTCAGGTTGCTCGCAGATGCAAACAGCGCGTTCCGAGCCATCGGGAGAAGCAGAACGACCGCGATAAATATTCCCAGCCCGATCTGCAATCGCTTTATTGATGCAAATGGCAGCGTGTCCCTGACCGCGTCCCGTTTGAGTCTCCAGGCTCTCAGCACCCGATCCCGGAAGTCTGCGGGAGCTTCTGTCTGTGGAATTTCAGCCATCAGTAACGCGACCCGTTCTTCCTCGACCAACGCTTTTTGGCATTTCGGGCATTCGAGCCTGTGAGTTTCGAGTCGGATCTGCGTGTCCTCTGATAGCGTGCCTGCGCGGAATGCCCTGAGGTTATCGAGGAATTCGGTGCAGGTGTCGGGTGATTTTTTAAACATTGGATTCATTTCGTTTCTCGCTCAGAATTCAAATCCGGCTGACTCCGCACTGCTGAGAAATGCTTTTTTCGCGCGGAAGAGCCATGTTTTAACTGTTCCGATCGGAAGGTCGAGCGCGCCTGCGATCGCGTCGTACTCGAGTCCTTCCATGTATCGAAGATGAAGCACCTCGCGGAAATGCGACGGGAGAAGTGCAAGTACCTGCTCCACTCTCCTTTGACGTTCGCGGGCTTCGAGCGCATCCTCCGGACCCTCGACCGTGCCGATATCCCGCCGCTCGGCGATATCCTCCGACTCCCGTCGCTCTCTTCCCGCACGGCTCGCGAGATAGTTGAGCGCGAGGTTCCGTCCGATTTTGAAAAGCCATGGTCGGAAGGGACGTCGGGGGTCGAATTTGTCAAGGTGGTCGAAAGCACGAAGGAATGTCTCCTGGGCTATGTCCTCGGCCTGATGGATATCTTTCACCAGGCGGTTGATGTATCCGATCAGCGCTGCGGCATTGGAATCGACCAGCACGCCAAGCGCGTTTTCGTCGCCAAGCCACGCCCGTCTGATTATTTCCGTATTCTGCTGGTCTTTCGCCGCATTCATGACATAACGCTGTCGTCTATTATTTATACAGGAGTAATTGGGAAAAAGTTTCAGTTGAATTCTGATATGCCGGTTTCAGTATACCGTAACGCCGGCTGGAAGCCAGCGATACAGCCGGCAGGGATGCCAGCGCTACGTAATTAATGCGCAATTCTCCGCGTGAATATAATTCCATCACAGCAATAAAACTGGTATAATCATTGCTTGTATTTTGAATAACAAGGAACGAGGGAACATCATGACACGTGTAGTAACAATCTATGTACTTTTAGCAGGGCTTGTATGTTTTATCCTGACAGCCTGTCCGTCGTCGCAGCCTGAGAACCCGAAGGATCAGGAACCTTCAATTGAACAGACTGAGGAACCTGAGATCAATGACCCGGGCGAAGTCGAGGAAGAAACTGCAACCGAGCCTGAGCGGGTTACAGAAGAAGATG
>CBDUUJ010000071.1:0-9648 GCA_965370205.1 uncultured bacterium | reverse complement strand
TTTCTTTTTTTCCTCTTCTTCCTCAGCATCCTTATCGACCGGCATGACAAGTTTTGCGAGAATTTCCGCTTCCGATTGAGTTTTCAGGTCCGGCAGTTCAGGATTCCGGACCGATTCTGTCGATTCCACCTTATCGGTTTCTTTCAGGACCGTTTCATCGGATATTTCCCAGGTCTCTTCATCGAAGGGGTCGAGGGCGTCAGGAGGTGCGTCGTGAGCCGGTACATCATCAGCATTAGGCTTTGGGGCAGTCTTTTCCTCACGTTCCTTCAGGATCATGGTCTTAAGCTCGTTGCGAGTCATGAACTGCATTTGGGAAACGGGATCATATCCATCGGACTCACGGTCACGGCGCTGCATCCGTTCGCTGCGCGATAATTTATCCTTCATGCGGTACCAGTGAGCAGTGATGAGAAGCATCAGCATGATCCCAACGAAAAAGAAAGCGAAAACCAGGGCGTTGAGATTTTCAAGAGCATGAACTCCGTCCCCGATCCGGGGTTGTTCCTGGAGTATGAGGAGCAGGTTAAACATATTCAGCGGGTTCCAATATTGTTATAAAAGAGATTCACCCTCGATAAAGCTGTCATCGGAATCATCCGGTTTCCGGCTGGTTTGCTCACCTGTATCAGGTTCCTTTTTAGATTGATCCTGGATACCAGGTTCATCTTTTTCTCTTTGTGCTATCTTTTCGATTGCCAGAGCTTCTATTTTCGGTCGCATTTTCTCAGGATCAAGCGCCTCAAGTTCCCGTTTATCGGCTTCCGCTTTACGTTTAAAAAATAAAATAACGAGAATGATTGCCGTCATGCCAATGGCGGGTACAATAGACATCTTCATTATCTCCTGGATATCAAGCTCCTTCGACTCTCTGGCTAGGGGCTGACTCTGCCAGTAAAAGACAATTGCGGAAAACGTGTTGCAGATTCTGTCCGGGAGTTTCGGAACGGACATCCGGTTGTGAAAGTTATTCAGCCCCAACTTCGACGTCCTCTGTTTTTTCGGATGACTGCTCATCTTCCGCTTCACATTCGTCATCAGTGATCTCCCGCAGAGTTTCCGGAATCGCGCGGTCGGTGAATAGAATTCCGTCAAGGTGGTCGGTCTCATGCAGGACGCAGCGTGCCTCCATCCCTTCAACAGTTCTCTCAAATTTTCTCATGTCAAGATCGTACGCCTGGAACGTGATCTTATAGGCCCTTTCCACCTTCGCAACCCATCCGACCTTCGAAAGGCAGCCCTCCTCATCGATGATTTTCCCCTCCATGGAAATTATTTTCGGATTAATGCAGACCATGTACTCGCCCGTATACCCGAGTTCCGGCGGTTTATCTTCATGGGAATCATCGGCATCCTGATCAACTTCACCGGCAGGATCCCCGTTCATATCCGTTTGATTGTCATCCTTATTCTCAGGGGGGGATGTCTCGTACTCCAGGGGAGGCCGCTTCGGAATTTCATAGATGAAAAATCTTTTGAGGACCCCGACCTGGACCGCCGAAAGGCCTATTCCCCAGTTCTCCACCATGGTTTCATACATATCCTCGACAAGTTTCCTGAAATTGTCGTCGACATGCCTCACGCGACGGCTGGTTTTTCGCATTGTCGGGTTGGTATCAGGTAATATTTCGATTAATGCCATAGCAATTACTTCCGTTCTCCAAGTATTCGAACACTTATTATTATACCCCAAACCTTGATGGCAGCGCTTGTTTTTAGTCCCCGGTAATCCCGGTTCCGAAGTCGCAGTTCATTGTCATTATATCCATACATGCCTATAATGCCCATAATTCACGAGTGAAAAAGCCATGTTAAACCGGCTTGCAGATTACAGTATCGACCGTCCGGTATTTATCATTGTACTGCTTATCCTTGCATTGATAGCGGGAGGATATGCCTACACCAAAATCCCAGTCGAGGCGGTTCCGGAGGTGGTCATTCCGATTGTGCTGGTCATGACCCCCTGGCCGGGTGTCGGACCGGAGGAGATTGAGGAGGAGGTCACCAAACCCCTCGAGACAGCATTCTCGCAGATGGACGAGCTGGATTGCCTCGAATCGTACTCATACGAGGGGATGTCATTTATAGTAATCCAGTTTATCGCCGGTGGCGATCTGGATAAATCGCTTGATGAGGTCCAGGAGAAAGTCAATAAAACCCGGAGCGAGCTTCCTGATGATACTGAGGATCCGGTTGTCCATGATCTGAATTTCGGCGATATGCCCATCCTAGAGTTGGGTCTTGCCGGTAACCTTCCCCCGCAGGAACTGAGACAGCTTGCAGAGGATTTTGCAGATGAGATAGAGGCAATTGATGATGTCGGTCGGGTACTGATGGCGGGAGAGGCGACCGAGGAAGTGAGGATTGCGGTCGATCCGTACAGGCTGTCCGCGCTGGGCCTTTCATTTGACGATATAACCAGGGTGCTGCAGTCGGAGAATCTGAACGTCCCGGCAGGAAATCTCTCGCCGGGCGAGGGCAGATGGCTTGTCCGCGCGACCGGAGAATTCACCGACATCGAAACAATCTCAAACCTTCCCCTCCGCGCGACAGCGTCGGGAGTGCTTCGCCTGAGAGATGTAGCCGAGGTGACACTCAATCCTGAGGAGAGGGAGAGCTATTCACGGCTTGACGGGCGCGAAGCAATCGGCCTGTTTATCCAGAAAAAATCCGGGACCAATACGATAAGGCTTGCCGAACAGGTATTCGATGTAATAGACGAATGGGAGCCTGTGTTTGAGGAAAAGGATGTCGAGGTTGTCATTGTTTCCGATATGGCTGAATTTATCAGCGATCGGTTCGCGATGATGAATCTCAGCGCCCGTTACGGAATCCTCCTTGTGGTGCTCATTGTCTGGTTTTTCATCGGATTCAGGAATTCGATTATCGTCGCACTCGCGATTCCCTGCACACTGACCATGTCGTTCGGGCTGATGTACATATTAGGTGTCACACTGTCGGATACAAGCACATTCGCGATAATTCTGGTGCTGGGTATGCTTGTGGATGAGGACATAGTGGTGGTGGAAAATACGTACCGCCATTTACAGTACGGTGAAACCCGCATAGAGGCGGCCCGGAAGGGCATTCATGAGGTCGGCACCCCGATTTTCGCGGCTGTGCTCACCACTCTTGCCGCGTTCCTTCCGATTTTGATTATGTCCGGCATCATGGGCGAGTTCATGAAGTACATCCCCATGACCGTTGCTTTCGTCCTGATCTGCGCTTTCATCCTTGCCCATACCGTTCTGCCGGTGCTGACATCCATATTCCTCAGGATCAAGAAATCGGACCTGGTCGGCGGAAGCTCCGATGGAGCCGATGTCCGGGAAGATGACATGCCGGTTGACGGGGAGTCGAATAATAAAGTAACCGCGCACTACCTGTTTCTTCCCTGGTTACTGAGGCCATACGAGAGGCTGCTGAAATGGTCGCTGGGATCGTCAAAGTTGGGGCGCAGGAATGTTTCCAATCACCATTTTCTGGCTGGAATTGCATGGACTCTTCTTTTTCTGGCCGTCTTTGGTATAACACAGCTCGATCAGGAGCTTTTCCCCGATGTCGCAATAGCAAGGTTCAACATATCCATGCGGACCCCTGAGGGCACCGATATTGATGAGACGGACAGGAATGCCTGCATTATGGAGAACTGGGTTCAGGAAAGCCCGGATGTGAAGCATTATCTTCTGACTGTTGGAAGGTCCGGCTCCAGTGGTCCGTTCAGTTTCATTACCTCCGTTGATCCCACGCTCGCGGATTTTTCAATTGAGCTGAATGAGCGATCCGATGAAAAGAATAATGATCTTGTCGACCGTGTGATCGATGAGTTTCGGGAGAGATCCAGGGATCTCGCCGGGGTGGATATCGAGTTCAGCCGCATTCAGGCGGGTCCTCCTGTAGGTGCACCTATTATGGTGAGAGTGATGGGTGACCGGATGGAAATCCTCCACGGGTATGCGCTTCAAATCGAGGATGAACTGGAATCAATTAATGATGAGCTTGAGTCGAGTGGTCGCGGCAGGCCGATCACGCAGATCAGGAATGATTATCCGGATGCCATTCCAGAGCTGCGTGTAACGGTTGACAGGGAGCGTGCGGCGCGGCTTGGATTATCGACCGCGCAGGTTGCCATGGCGCTTCGAACGGCGCTTGCAGGCACGGAATCGACAGAATATACAATCGAGGAGGAGGATCGGACCGTCGATCTGGTCGTGCGGCTGCCTGAGGAGCAGAGGTTAACATTTGACGATATCCGCGCCCTGTCATTCCGATCGCCGGTCACCGGAGCGCTTGTGCCTTTCAGCGCGGTGGCCGAGATTGAGACAGGGAAGGGATATTCGACTCTCCAGCGACGCGATCAGCGCCGGGTTGTCGAAGTGAGAATGGAGCTGGGAGGAATCAGCCCGTATGAAGTGGATAGTATGCTCAGGCTCCGTCTGGAAGAGATATCGGAGGATTTCCTGCCGGGATATACATGGGAGATCGGCGGGGAACAGGAGATGACCAGCGAGAGTTTTTCGGAGCTGTTCCTGGCGCTGATTATCTCCGTACTTTTGATTTACGTTATCCTGGTCTGGGTGTTTAACTCGCCGATTCAGCCGCTCACGATAATGGTCAGCATTCCATTTGCCATAATTGGTATCGTGCTGGGTTTGATCCTGACCGCCCAGCCGTTCGGACTGCTGCCGTTCATGGCGCTTGTGGCGTTGTCGGGAATCGTGGTGAATGACTCGATTGTTCTCATAACGTATATAAACCAGCTCAGGGCGTCGGGCAAAGAGAAAAAGGCGGCGATCGTCCAGGCATGTATCACAAGGCTGCGTCCGATCATTATGACCAGCGTGACCACGTCGCTGGGTATCCTCCCGCTGACTCTCGGCTGGGGCGCACCTTCCAATGAAGCGGGCGCGTGGTTCCCGTTTGGTGTGTCGATGATATTCGGCCTGATGACCGCAACGGTATTAATATTGATAATTATTCCGACAGTATATAATGTAATGACCAACTGGGAGGAGAAACTTGCTCCCAGGTTCAGGCGGGATCGCTAGGGGTGTAACACGGACAGGAATGTCCGTGTTATAAAGCGTTGATATGGCACGGATTTTCCTGAACCAACTGTGCATGGGACTTGTCAAATAAGGTGAGCAGTAAGGAGGTCCGGCGAGGAGATTAATAAAATGAGATCTCGGCGGACTTTTTGGCATGTTTAAATTCAATAGTTCGAAATACGAAATTAAATTCCTGCTTCTCGCGCTGGTGATAGCCGTCGGGGGCACAATCGGTTGCTCCGCGGGCGGAGCCGGAGGCAAGGGACCGTCACCGGCTCGACCGGCAAATGTTCATCGTGAGGCATCGATGGAGTCATTCGACAGCGTGCCGGTTCATGAGGAAGCAGCGGAACTGCAGGATGCTTCGGTTGCCGGTGATGAAAGCGCGTTCTGGCGGGTTGCGGGAACGCAGAACGGTCGCGTGATGTCAAACCGGGATCCATTCGGGCTTATGCCGTCGGAATGGCCGGTTGATGTATCTCTTCATCCGCAGTGCATAGTCGCGCATTCCGAAAAATTCCTGTCCGACGGGCATCTCATTGTGACATTTATCTCACCCGATCTTGCGACGATTCCCGGTGTGCAGACCTTCCATGTGGATTCGCTGTCGACATGGGAGAACCTTGAGGTCAATGAGGAAGTTCCCGAGGATGGGAGCACCGCCAGGCTGATTATTATTGCCGAACGGGATGATGCGGTTCTCAGGATCGTATCGGAGCAGGTCTCGATCGATACTTTGGGAATTAATGGAAATCGGGATTACTGGAGAGAGATCGTGGGATCGACCCCCCTCGTTATTCGACTTTTTTACACCCCGCTTCCCCCTGATGATTGAATTTGATCATACAGGATTTTCACTCTCGCAAAAAACCCTTATTTAGATACTTGACAACGCGTTATCATTGGCTATCCTGAACTTAATTGTTCGCGTTGATGCCTTATTAGGGAATAATAAGCACTACCGGGGATCATTCACCCGGAGTAAACGATATGCGGTTCCATGTTCTGATAATCTCTGTGATTGCACTAACGATGCTGGTTTCGGCGTGTTCCGGCTCCGTGAGACGTCACGTTACCCAGATAAAGCTGAGTTTGGGGGAATCCGGCAACGAGAAAAGCGAATCGGATTCTGCTGAAATAAGCGCGGGTGATTCCGAAGAAGCGGCGCTGTCCGGCAATTTATCCATGCAATCCGACTCCGACATGCTGGCGTTAAGTATGGAAAGCGCAGACCCGGCAAATGAGAAATCACCTGAGGATGAGGGGATTGGATCGGCGGGCGGCGATGATGAAATTGAGGAAGAGAGCGATGAGGACGAGGAGGCATCGGAAGAAGCCGATCCGGGTTATGATTCGGGTTTAATTCCGGATGGATGGCCGGATGATGTGCCCGTAATGGCTGGATTCAAACTCAGGTATGGCATGTCGGATGGAGAATCCATCAGGCTGATTGCTTTCGGCGACGCTCCGGCGGAAGAGGTTAAGCAATTTTATGAGAATATGTTCGGCTGGGAAAAGGATCGGGAGACAATTCCCGATGATGAAAGTGATCCTGATGTAGTTAAAATTAAAATAACGCTGTCGCGAGATGATGAGCTTCTCGGTGTTGAGATATACCAGGATGAGGAAGAGACAATTTTTCAGCTTGTATATTTCAGGGACTGAAGGGGGTCGACTGTGCGGAAGAAGAGGTTGCGGTTACACTTATCTGGAATGAAACCGAGTGATGGATGATCTTGTCTGCTTCTGATAAAAAGGCTAAAATTAGAAGGCCCCTAGGGGTAGGGACCTTTTTCAAGAGGAGGGTTTGCGCACATTAGCACAGTGCAAAATCCCTGTCAAGGGTATCCATGCATCTTCTTAAATATGGAAACAGTATATGAATAACGATTCATTTCATGCCATACTATTTAATATTTGCATTTTAACCCCTTAAAATATGTCGCCCTGTTCTTCCGGTTCAGTTCACCGGTGCAAAGGGGAGTGCGATAGTATGGTGATGATTGATTAATATTAATATAAGCGGAGACCTGGTTGGACTTCTTTCGGACCATAACATTAATTGACATTCTCGATGTAGTCGTGCTGGCGACATTGGTCTACCAGGTGCTGCTGATTTTCCGCCGCACGAGAGCAACCCAGCTTATTCTTGGCCTTTTTTATTTCGCAGTGACTTTTTTCATTGCATTCATGCTCGGAATGTCGGCCACGCTGTGGGTTTTCGAGAGATTGATACCCCTGTTAGCCATCGCGCTTCTGATAATTTTCCAGCCTGAATTGAGGAACTTCTTCGAGCGCGCGGGACGTCGCGGCCTGGTTTTCGGGATGTCCGGTCAGCAGGACACAAAAGATGTCGAGCAGCTTCTTGTGATAATCGGTCAGGCACTTGAGGAGATGGCCGAGGCGCATACCGGAGCGCTCATTGTCATTGAGAGAGATATCAGTCTTGGCGAGTATATAAATACGGGTGAGCGAATAGACGCGAATGTCCGGAAGGATCTGCTCAAGGCGATTTTCTACAAGGGAAATCCTCTCCATGACGGCGCCGTAATAATCAGGAACGGCAGGATTGTTTCAGCCCGGAGTTTTCTGCCGCTTTCGGAGAATCAGGATATCCCCTCCCACCTCGGGACACGTCACAGGGCAGCCCTGGGAATTACCGAGATATCGGACGCGATCAGTCTTGTCGCGAGCGAGGAGACCGGGCACCTGTCCCTGTATAATTCCGGCAAGCCCGCATTCCGCCTGACACCCAATACGCTTCGTCACATGGCAAAGGGAATTCTTGTGCCGGAAACCGACCGTGAAGGCTCCTACTTCCAGTTTCGAATCGGTCTGGACAAGTATTTCCGTCGCAAGTCAAGGCGTCCCTCGAAAGACAAAGCCGATGCCGAGCTTTCTCCTGTGACCATTCCTGAAAGTGTGCCGGAAGACCCGGTGACAAAAAGCGTGGAGACTGCGCATCCTGAAAAGCCGGACACCGGTCCGGATGACGGGGGCGATTCCGAATGATCCCCATGCTGCATCATAATCTTGGGATGAAACTGCTGGCGCTGATTCTAGCGGTTGTCGCGTGGGGAACTCTTCGAATCGTCTACCCTATCGAAGTCTGGGAGGAAATAACTTTCGTAGTGGATGTGGTTCCCGGAGAGAACAGGGCGCTGGTTTCACAATTCCCGCTTGATACACATATCAAAACCAGGATTATCGGACCTCTCAGCCAGTTGGAGAGGATCGATACGCTCCGGCTGCAGAACCCGCAGGATCCTCCATTGAAAGCGGTTCTGGACTGCCGGGGTATCGAGAGCGGCAAGCCCGGATTGGTAAGACCGCGATTGAACCGTCGTTACCCAAATGTAAAAATTATTTTCGAACCCGCATCCTTCCAGGTGATCGTCGAAGAGAAGGCACGGAAAGAGATACGAACGGAAGAGGTAACCGAAGGGCAGCTTCCACCGGGATATTTCATTGAGGAAAGCGTCGGGGTACTGTCGACTGTCAGAGTTGAAGGAGCGGTGTCGCTTGTCGGTGATGTTGACAGGGTGATTTATAACCTGGACCTGTCATCGATGACCGGATCGACGGCATTAACCATTGATTATATTCCAGTCGATATTGACGGTGAGCCGGTTGAGAATCTTCTTGTCGTGCCGGAATCGTCCAATCTTAGAATAAGCGTTCGTTCAAGCCAGGCGCTTAAGACGGTACCGGTCGTGCCGGATTACCAGGGCACGCCGGCGACGAACTACGCGCTGACCTCATTGTCCCCCGATCCGTTTCTTGTGGAAGTAAGCGGTCCCGGCGAACTTCTGATGGATATCGCGAGTGTCCGCACCGCAACGATTGAGCTGACCGGACGAACATCTTCATTTACCGAAATAGTCGACCTGATACGTCCGACCGATGGTGTCTCGCTGTCGGTGACCAGGGTCAATATCTCCGTGCAGATTCGTCAGATCGATTCGACATTCACTTTCGAGAATCTTCTCATTGAAGAGCGGAATAAAAATTCCGCCTATCGCTATGAATTATCGGTTGACAGGGTGGATGTGGCGATAAGGGGCGGTCCTGCAAGGATCTCGCAGGTTACATCCGATCTGATAAGGCCCCAGGTCGATTATACGGGACTTGCTCCGGGTTTGCACACAATCCCGGTGTCGGTCGCGCTTCCAAGCGGTGTACGGAAGGACAGTGTCAGTCCGTCCAGAATTTCTGTCACCGTGACCGAGACAGCACCCCCGCAGGACGAACCGGATGAGACGCCTGTTGAGGAACCGGTGGAAAATCCCGTCGAAGAGCCATCGGAAGACTCCGAACCTGCGCCTTCCGACACGGATTGAGTCTGTATTAATTCCAACAAACCGATTTTAAACTGCTATAATGTGGCTCTGTTGATGCTTACCGGCATCTCAGGGAGTTGTTTATGGCAAAATTATTTGGAACTGATGGTATCAGGGGAGTTGCGGGAAAGGACCTGACCGCGGAACTTGCGTTCCGTCTGGGCGAGGCTGTCGGAGAGCTTATCAGGGAAAACAGATGGGAACGTCGCCTGATTATCGGACGGGACAGCCGTATCAGCGGTCCCATGCTTGAGGCGGCG
>CBDUUJ010000070.1:0-9817 GCA_965370205.1 uncultured bacterium | reverse complement strand
CACTTCGCAAGGATATCCTCCCTTGAATAGAAACCGATGTGGCGATACAGCTCTATGCCGGAGGCATCGAAAAATATCTGGGTGGGAATGCTTCGGATACCATGCTGCCGGGCGGCTGCATTATTCTGCCGGACATCGATGAATTCCACATCGAACCTTCCTTCATATTCTTCGCTGAGTTCTTCGAGGATGGGTTCCATCATTTTGCACGGGACACAATTGAGGGATCCCAGGTCGAGCAATCGCGGCAGGCCGGGTTCATTTATCGGGGAATTCTCATCAGAAGCGCTTGCAGTTGTTTGAGGGGTTTCACTGGATTCTTCGGGTTGATCTTGCCTCTGCGATGATAAAACGCCCAGGATGATAACGACCAGGGCGATTGCAAGGATTATACCTCCTGTTCCTGAGCCGGACTTTGCCGGGTTCTTTTTGATTTGTCTGGTCATTAATAAACTCCTTGTTTAACTATCTCTTTAACTGGAGATTCAGTCCTCAAGTTCCCTGGCGCAAATTGCCGCCACATTGGATAAAATCTAAGATAGAAGCTCCTTTATTTCTTCAACGGAACAAACTTTCCCGGCAGTTTTTACTTCCCCGTTAATGACAAGTGCAGGTGTTACCATGACCCCGAATTCCAGAATGCGATTGATGTCCTCAACTTTTTCTATTTCACATTCGATACCAAGCTCACGCGCGGCTTTTTCGGTATTGTCTGCAAGTTTTGTGCATTTCGGACATCCCGTACCCAGAATCTGTATCTTCATATCGATCTCCCTGAATCAAAAAATTTCATAAATGTATGCCAGTGCATAATAAATTCCTGCTAATATAAAAAGCACTCCGGTAATCCTGCGCGCCCAGATTTCAAATACCTTCAGGCTGTTGAAGGCCTTCCCAAGCGACTTCACGCTGAACGCAATGATAAGAGCAAATACGACAACCGGAAGAGCTGTGCCCAGTCCGTAAATCAACGGCAGGACGAATCCTGATTTATGCTGAATCGCCAGCGGAATCAGAGAACCAAAGAATAACGCCGCCGATACCGGACAGAACGATAACGCGAAAATTATCCCGAGAAGTCCTGCTCCCAAAATCCCGCCCCTTTCAGCCCTGGCTTCAAGATTGCCGCCTGCATCAGGCATGGTGAGATTAATCGAGATGAGTTCCAGAAGGAACATGCCGACGATGATCAACAGCGGGCCCAGGGCGATGTTCATGTACTTCTGGAGCAAGCCGGCTACAGAAGGTATGGACATCAGTCCTGCGATAATTAATGCTCCAATCCCGAGGTATGCGATCATTCTTCCGAGCGTATATGCCAGACCTGCGCCCAGAACCTGATTGCTGCTGTTCAGACGCTTTGAAATAAAAGATATCGTGGCAATGTTCGTTGCCAGAGGACATGGACTGATCGAAGTCAGGATCCCGAACCAGAGTGCCGATATAATTGCAATTGTCATTGTGTCTCGATCACCGCAAGCCATTCATCGATAAGGTTATTTACAACCGATCTTACTTTTTGTTTTGAATTCCAGTGCTGCCAGACCTCCGCAATGTCATCCGATCGGACAGTAACGTCATCCCCAATTTCTACAAACACCAGTTCCTGATAATAAATGTTGTATTTTTCAATGAAATGCTCGTGTTCAGCTTCATCGATATTAATACTCCTCCACTCAAGAATTCCTCTTTCAACATCATCCTGATGGTCTTCCGAGACCGCCTCGAAAGCGGCTTCCTCAATGTTTTCGCAGCCGGTGCATCTAATACTCCTGTGAAAGTAATACACTATCAACCTCTTCGAAAGGGGGATATCAGAAGCAAAAACTTCAGAAACTCCTTCCCCCGACACATCGCCGGAGTTGATGGAACCATTCTCATTTTTATTAACAGGAAAATCGGATGGAGAATCTTCCGGATCGATGAGATCGGCTCTCTGTGCCTGATTGCCTGTTTGTCCGGCTTCAGGATGTATTTCCTTAACCAGAGCATATACGGTGCTTGTTAACACAAACACCGTTAAAATCACTGTAAATATATTTTTGATAAACATGCTTAATCACTTAACATCTTTCTGATTTCTTCTGTTGTCAGCAGCTTCCCAGAGGATTTCAATTCACCATCCACAATCAGCGCCGGGGTTGTCATGACACCGAATCCCGCGATAGCACCCGGATCAGAGACTTTGAAAACCTCACATTCAACACCCGATTCCTCGACAGCAGCCAGTACATGCTGGTGAAGTCTGTTGCACCTGTAGCATCCCGATCCGAGAATGAGTATCTTTTTCATAAGCGGCTCCCTTTAGAAAAACGCACCGAATATTATCCCTGAGATGGTCGCCATTACAATGACCAGGGCGATATAAACGACTGTTTTCTTAATTCCCATGACGCTTTTTATTACGAGCATGTTCGGAAGCGACAGCGCCGGTCCCGCAAGCAGAAGCGCGAGAGCGGGACCTTTCCCCATGCCGTTTCCGATAAGTCCCTGGAGAATCGGGACCTCTGTCAGGGTCGCGAAATACATGAACGCGCCGACAATCGAGGCGAAGAAATTCGCGAAGATCGAATTGCCGCCGACAAGAGAGCCTATCCATCCGGACGGGATCAGCCCTTCATTTCCCGGACGTCCCAGGAGCGCTCCCGCGATCAGGACGCCGTAGAAAAGCAGCGGAAGAATCTGCTTCGTGAATCCCCATGTCGCGTCGAACCATTCGCCTGTCTCGCCTTTATCGATGCTTGTCACCCACGAGAGACCGATTACCGCGACCGTAAATGCGATCGCGGGATACTGCGGAAGAAATATCGAGAGGAGAACGGTCGGCACTGCGATCACGATAATTTTCCACCATTTCAGCGAGAACCACGCGATCAGCATCACCGCAAGCGCGACCGAACTCAGCCCGGTGAGAATCCACTTTATCGAGTAGATTGTGTGCCAGATACCGGAAGAATCCTCCGGACGCGCCCAGTTTGCGAAGATGAGAATCGCGACCATGCTCGCGAAATAGAGTCCGTTCTGAAAGAGAGACCGGCCATGCTCGTCATCGGACATTGCCGCTGTCGCGACCGGTTCGATTTTTTCGTCTCTGAAAAATATCTGCATCAGCAATCCGATAACGATTCCAAAAACTATTGCCCCGACCGCGCGGGCGATTCCGAGTTCGATCCCGAGAACGCGTGCGGTAAGGATTATCGCGAGTATATTGATCGCCGGTCCGGAGTAAAGGAACGTGGTCGCCGGACCGATTCCCGCGCCCATGCGGTATATCCCCGCAAACAGCGGGAGAATTGTGCATGAGCAGACCGCGAGAATCGCGCCGGAAACCGATGCGACCCCGTAGGCAAGAACTTTGTTTGCCTTCGCGCCAAGATATCTGATCACCGATTCCTTACTGATAAAAACCGAGATCGCACCGGCTATGAAAAAAGCGGGAATGAGACATGTGATCACATGCTCTCGTGCGTAATCATGCGCGAGCGCGAGAGCCTCAATAAATGGATTACTCCATGGGAACGATTGGATCGGCAGAAAATAAAAAGCCAGAAAAACGGCTCCGATAATCGCGAGTGGTTTCCATTCCTTACTCCAGTTCATGCGGGCTGCTCCATCTATCTTCACCAATTATCCAACCGACCCGGTCTGCTCTTTTATATTTGTCTTGATTACCGCTTCGACACAGGTCATGAAATTCAAAACGCATGGGGTTTTAAGGCTGTAATAAATATTCAAACCGCGTTTCTCGTCATTCAGCAAACCGGCACCTTTCAGAATTGAAAGATGTTTAGAGACTGTCGACATATCGGCGCCGATCATCTCGGTGAGTACGCAGACACATTTTTCGCCCTTCGACAGCTCATCCACGATAAACAACCGGGTTGGATGAGCGAGCGCTTTCATGATTTTCGCCCGGATTTTTAACTTTGCGAGTGTTTCAGAGTCCATAATTGCTCCACGGGTCACTTATTGGCTAATTGGCAATATAGCCAAATAGTAACGAATTGTCAAGCTCAATCGCATCGGAATTTGAAAATCCCGCTTTTATTCGATATTCTGAACCCAGCCGATTCACCGGCATATCTGGGGGCATTAGGTAAAATCGAAGGAGGTTCGCGATGTTTCGTGGAATTAAATTCGCGCGGTTTATTCTGTTCCTGATGCTTGGATTTTTTATCATCGGATGCGGGGGAAATTCGCCGACTGTTCCAAATCCGAACGGTAACGATTTCGATAACCCGCGCGAGGTATTGTCCGCGTTCGCTGAAGCGTGTATCGCGCAGGATATCGACACCGCATGCGGACTGCTTCTCAATCCAAACCGCTGGCGGAATACACTTAAGCTGGCATGCGATGTCCTCCCAATTTTCGGAAACGCACTTCGGGATGCGGAGGAAATCCGGCGGGAAAGGGATTGCTACCGATACCGGGTGAGAATGAGACATCCCGACGATCCGCAGCAGCGCGAGCTCGTAAACAGAATCTATGTGGCACGAATCCGGGGTTACGACGGCAGAGTGAGCGGATGGGGAGTCGATTTCATGTATCCCGGCGACGGGCAGAACGAAATTCAGAGAAAACGTGCAGAGATTGCGAGAGATGAATTATCTGACAGTGAGAGGTCGGCGCAATGGGGCACGATGTTCACCCACGCGAGCATTATGACCCGCGCGATCCTGTGCTATTACAACATTATGTACCCGGAGGACACCGAGTTCACAGGCTATTACGGGTACCTGAATCCAAAGAATATCCACTTCGATACGCTTGTCACACATCCGGGAGCCGTTGAGACGATCCTCCTTTTCGATTACGACAGCTACGGCTCGATGCCTCCGGATGCGGTGCTTGTGAAAAACGCGGCGGATGCTCTGATCCAGGCTGGAAGCGCGGACGAGGATGTATTTGTCGGTGAATACAACGAGGACGGCAGTATTAATTTCCTGAGGGATATCATTATCAGTCTTGACGACGGCATACGTTTTGAGACAACGAACGATTTCGGTGACGACGACGATACATTTTTCAAGGGGTTCGGACATTTCCTGACGCCTGAGACTCAAAGTATCTGGGAAAGTACATACTCGGAGTTCGATGACATGGGTCTTCTCGGTGGAACCGGTGGCGCCGCTGTCGGAGCGCTTGACTGGGCGCTTGGCGACGGGGTCCTCGGACCATATAACATCCTTGGAATAATCGACCTGCGCGCATCCCGCAATCGAAAAACTCTCCCGCGCGCGATCCAGCTTATCCATGACGCAGATTCGGCACCGAACGCAGTCGAAGAGGGCGAACTTCTCGCGAATGCGTTCTACGCATTTGGTCATACTCTTCATCTGCTTGAGGACTGCTCGTGTCCGGCGCATGCCCGTAACGATATGCACGGCGTTCCGATAATTTCGAGCATTCCGGGACTCGGCGGTTTGCAGCCCGATCCGATCGAGGACTGGGGCGAAACCCTGACCGATACGTTCATTGCTGAAACCATCGACCTTTTCAATCAAATGGTCGCCGAAAACGATCCGATCGTGCGCGATGAGACCGGGTTCCCTGAAAACTGGATTCTCCAGAACCTGTACGACACAGCGGGACACTCGGAATTCGAAGGTGTCGAGGCGCTTTTCGAATATACCGCGCTTATCGCAAACAGGATGTGCTTCTCCGAGGATACGATCTATACCAGCACGAATTATGACGCCGCGAATACCGACAATTATCCCTATCTCACCGATCTCGACCTCGATTTTTTCGGGAAGTCGGTTGTGTACGGGTCGCCCGGCTGGGAAATATCGGATGATGAATATCTTGCCGCGTGCGGGAACGGCACATTCGACGTGTGGCGGAGCTGGTTCTGGACGACGCACTGGTTCAGCGATCCGGATGTGGAGGATGTGATTGACGCGCTTGAGGGCGGCTGGGATATTCTGACTGTCGCGGATGATGACGATGAGGATTATTTCGGTGGGTCGGTACTTGGCGTGAGAGAGCAGCAGTGGAGATTGTTATTCCCGCATATCGTGAAAACCGGCGCCGCGTATCTTCATGAATTTTACCTTGAGGCGTATTCGGATTAATGATGAGCGCAGGATGCACTCACGCCGGGTGACGGGGACGTCACCCTTCCGTTTTGGGACATCACCCCTCCGAAAGAGGCTCGAACATAATAAAATAAAAATCCGTGATCGCGTCGGTGGACAAAAACGCGCCGATCGCGTCGCGGATATTTCTTCCGCATTCGTATTTCCCCCCTATACTGCCAATCCCGTTATCGCCCGACCATTCCCATCCGGAGATAACCTCAATCGCAACATTCCGGACAGCTTCCCACTCGTCATCAAGTTCCCAGAAGACATCCCGATCCTCGACATAGAGCGTGAAAGTGAATTTGAGACGGTCATAGGTTCCGGATGAATCGTTCAGCGGCGCGATAATCGGATCGTTCTCAAATCCATGATATAACTCCTCGAAAATCGCGGGACCGTCGATGATTTCGGGATCATTCGATGCGGAAAGCGACCCCTCCTGCCTTGTGAATTGAAAATCCGACAGGTCGGGATTTATCTCGTGATTGCAGTACGTAGTGGTGAACCCGGACAACGGCTCTATCGGCGGATTCAGCACTGTACGAAAATTCGACGGCACCAGGACATCGCTTACCGTCACCCATGTGAGATCGGTTATGCCCGTTGTGCCGTCCGAAAATGTGACCTCAGTTCTGAGCGGCTGGAAATCATCCTTGCGGACATACAGGTTGAATCCCGGTTCCGGGGAGTTCAGGTCGGTCGGACGGAAAAATAATTTCCATGCCGGATCACCGTCCCACATCGCAGTGCCCTGATATTCAACCGTCCAGTCGATATCGAGGACATCAATGAAATCGGGACGACTCAGCAGTACATGATCGACCGCGGGATGCGCCGCGCCGAGTCCCTCCATTCCAACCGATCGGTCACCCGAAAGCTCGAATGAACAGATCCATTCATCCGGGGCACGCCACGCCGCGAGCAGATCGGCCTCACGGGGAATGAACCCGCCGGCTTCATCTGTGAGATCGATTGCAAGATCGCCCGTGAAGCTGAGGGCTGAAAGCGATGCCGGTTTCCTCGCATCGAGAATTCCCTCAAGCACTTCACTGAGTGTGGTTGCTTTCACAATTCCGCCACAGAGAAGAAATGTAAGAACGATAATTGATATTATCGCGGATTTTTTTATCTGGTCCATATCTTTATTTTATCCGAAAGCGGGGTCGAGAAACAAATCCTCGATGTTGTCACCGCGTGATATTGTGATTTCCGATACATGGTGCTGCCCGGGATGAACGGTCTGCCGTGGCGCATCGCCTGCCTGCCGCCGGCGTTTCAAATCCCTGATACCGCCCTCTGAAATACCCGCGAAAGTGGATGGATCGACCCGAATCAGAAGAGAACGGGCACCATCGCTTATTTTCGCATCGCCCCGTGACAGCGCCTGCGCCGGGGCGAAATCTGTTCGCGCGGTCAGAAGGATACATGCGGCGTTACTGAAATCGGCACGAACATCGTCAAGGCAGTCCTCGATCGGGGTTTCCCGTTTCGCATGGAGTTTCGCGAGCGCGTGCTGCGCCTGGAGGAGCGGGTTCCTCGAATTGTGCGCAATTGTGATTATATCAGTATCGACTATCACGAGATTCCACGGCCTTCCCAGTCCCGACGCGGCATTCGCCAGGCTCAACGAGAGCGCTATCAGATATTCCAGGGCATTCTCCGCACCCTCGCCGACATCCGCGTTTCTGTCGGCATCGAGAACAATCAGCACCTCCTCCTCGACCTCCTTCTGGAACTGCCGGACGATCAGCGTGTCATGTCTCGCGGTCAGCGGCCAGTGAACTCCCCTCAGGCTGTCACCATCGGTGTATGGCCGCGTGCCCAGGAATTCATGCGAGTGACCTTCCCTGCTCACCAGATGCTCCTGCTCTCTCGCTCCGAGCCTTGCGGGTATGGACGGCATTCCGGTCATAATCACCCATGATGGAAGAACGAGGCATTCATCACCGGTGGAGATCCACTGGGTGAGCGTGAAGATGCCGAACGGGTCGCCGCCCTCCACCGCGATCGGTCCAAGTTTTAGAACTCCCCTCACAGGCGGGATAAAATGCAGGGACCCATCCTGCCGCTCGCGACGCTGCAATCTCAGAAGGCCGATATACCCCGGCTCCTCGAAGGATAATTCTTCGTGTGTGTTGTCCGAGCGTTCCCTGAAGATTCGGTCCCATATCCTGATATGAAAAAGAGGCAGGAAACTCCCTGTTTCAATCCGGTATTTCAGCGGGACACTCTCGCCGACCATCGCCTCGTTTTTAATCTCGCGACTCAGACGAAGACGGGTCGAGGCGATCCACGCCCATAACAAAGCGATACCGACAAACGTGAACATCGATAATGACACAAGCAAAAGAAGGTAATGATAGAGCCTGAAGTAGGCGACCAGCGACGCCACTGCCGCCAGGAGTATGAATCGACCTTCCCAACTGGCTTTCTTCATGAGGAAAAAAGCCACCACGGAGACACCGAAAATTATCGCGATGACTAGGGGACGGTTCATCGTTTTTCCCCGAGCGGTCCCACCTTTGCAAGAAGCGTATTGATAAGCTCCGAGACCGACTCATCGGAGTACCCGACCTGAGGTTTCAGAATCATCCTGTGTGCGAGAATTGTCTGCGCGATCTCCTTGATGTCGTGCGGCACAACGTAATCCCTGCCCCTGATAAGCGCCATCGACTGGCCAGCGCGAAAAAGCCCCAGGCTTCCGCGAGGGCTTGCACCGACATGAATATTCGAATCGGTGCGCGTGCTTCCGACGAGTCTGACGATATAGTCAAGAAGATCGTCCTCGACATGAATCCCCCGCACAGTCTTCTGGAGTCTTAATACTTCTTCCATAGTCAGAACCGCGCCGATGTTTTCCAGGGGATGTTTTTCCACCTGATCGATCAGCATCCGTTTTTCTTCATCGCCATCAAGGTAACCGAGTTTCAGACGCATGAGAAAGCGGTCCTTCTGAGCTTCCGGAAGCGGGTACGTGCCCTGGAATTCGATCGGGTTCTGAGTCGCGATCACCATAAACGCCCATGGCAGCCGGAAAGTCGTGCGATCGAGAGTTACCTGATGCTCCTCCATACATTCAAGAAGCGCCGACTGGGTCCGCGGGGTCGCGCGGTTTATCTCATCGGCCAGAACGACATCCGCGAAAACAGGTCCCGGTCGAAACTGGAACTCGCCTGTTTTCTGGTTGTAGACATATGTGCCGGTGATATCGGCGGGAAGAAGATCGGGCGTGCACTGAATGCGCTGGAACGATCCCTCGATGCTTTTCGCCATTGCCTTTGCCAGTGTGGTTTTCCCTGTGCCGGGGACATCCTCAAGCAGGAGATGTCCACGGGCAAGCAGGCAGACTATCGCCATATCAATTTGCAGCGGTTTCCCGACTATCACCTTCTCCATGTTTTCCTTGAGACGCATTGATATTTTAATGGCGTCATCCATCGGATAAGGCTCAACGTCGATGAGGTCGACTTCCTCCTGGACGTGGATGGGATTTGTCTCCGTTGGCGGAGGCATTGATGGTACCGGCGGTGGTGGAGGACTGGCTGGCATAATTTTTCTCTCTTTATTTGCTGATTGAATCCTGATGAAACCTGTCAGGGGTATTTTACTTCATATGAGGATAAAATGGGAATCACGGTTCAGGCTGTAGCGCGGTCGGCCCCGCGGGGGTGTTTTTGGAGTGCCCGCCCCCACAACGTTTATTAAATAGGGCAGGCTTACCGCACGACAGCCCC
>CBDUUJ010000069.1:0-9847 GCA_965370205.1 uncultured bacterium | reverse complement strand
AACCTGACGGCGGCGAGGAAGGTAAAATAACAGATGAGCTGGCATCAATTCCCAAACCCGTAAACGGAATCCTTCGCGCCGGAAAACGCAGAGTGGTAAAGCTGATCGACAAAACCTGATACGAAGAATCAGGAATCACCGTCCGGTGGCGCCTCCAAACGGAGCGGAAATGGTGGCGCCTCCAAACGGAGCGGAAATGGTGGCGCCTCCAAACGGAGCGTCAGCGTAGTTTGGAGGTGTATCATATATTTCAACTTAGGACACCTCCAAGCTCGAAGACTCGCTTGGAGGCGCCACCGGACTTTGTTGGAGGCGTTACAGGACTTGCAAATATATTCAGTCGTGAAAGAGAAACTACATAAATTCCAGAATCAATCTAGCCACTCTCATCACGCCCCGACCATCGATCAGTTTCATTCCCTTTTCAGATATCTTTTTTCGCAATTCAGCATTCTCAAGAAAATCGTTTCTCGTTTCCAGAAGATTCGCTGATGATTTTTCAGCTGGTGTAACACATGCTCCGTCTTTTACAAGTATGTTAATTATATCTTCCTCGAAATCATTCTGCGGGAGAGCTATCGTCGGACGTCCAAGCGCAAGCGATTCATACAGCGTCGTCCCGCCGTTTGTGATGACAACATCCGTATCTGCAAGACGCTCCAGAAATTCTGATCGCGGAAGGTCTTTACCTTCGATATATTCAACTCTTGCGGGAAATTCTCTCATGAAATCCGATTTATCATAACCGCTTGCCGGACCGAGTACGACGGTCCAGTCGATCATCGGATTGTTGTACGCCCGTATCGAACCAAGAACAATCGGGGTTAACTTCGACGGGTCCCCGCCTCCCATTGTCACAAGAACCTTGAGCGGCGGATCATTTAGTGCAGGAGCATTTTTTTGAAGTTCCAAAATATCGGGAGAGAGAATCAAGTACTCGGGTCCGGTGAAATGAGTAACACCCGGAGTGCCGCCGATCGCCATTTCAAGCGGATGGATTGTCGGCGCGATAACCCTGTCGCCTTGCAGGATCGGATAGTTATGTTCGTGAAGACTAATATGCGCCGGACGCGGATGAATAATTTCAAGATACTCATCCACACGACCCCTCAGATCGATATCGGTCACTACCACACGAGGTTGGAGTTCATCGAGAATTGTACTGAACGAGCTTAATTCATCGCTGTCCCGTGGAATCCAGGAAACATTGTCTCTGAATTCCGACACATCGATCACATTACGAGCGCCGGGATTATCGCAGATCACAAAATTAATCGGGAAAATTTCTGCATTTTCTCCAGGCTCGATTTTCAATGCGGACGCGATTGAAAGACATCGCACGACATGCCCAAGCCCAAGTTCCCTCGATCCATCGACCCGGAAAATAATCCCGCCTTTACCCATTGGCGCCTTCCCTGTTTATCGCCTTGCGAACCCTCTCAATTATCGCCGCTTCCTCATCATTTTTCGGTTCGTAGTGAATACGCCCGGTGCCGTCCGCGAAACCGATCGCGACAGTCGGATGATCGATTGAATCGACGACCACCGCTCCCCGCTCTCCGATCACTCCTCCCGCAACCACCGGTATGGAATCGATCTCACCGGAACCCATAACCCGCGTGATTAAATCGTGCGTCTGGATCAGGCTGAAAAGCATACCCGCCATAGCAGCGCGGTTATCGACCCGGATCATCTTGTAGCCCTTCTCACGGGCGTATTCAGCGGCATCCGGGGTTAGCGTTCCGATTCCGGCATCGACAATTATCGGATTGTTCTCGCAGAGTTCCAGCCAGCTTTTTTCAATCACCGGCTGATAGACCGCCGCACCGACCACGACATCCGCCTTTCTGTACGCGTCCTTAATCGCTTCCAGGTTCGCTTCAGAGTGATCGTCACCGTGCGTATGAACGCCGAGGTCCCTGCAGCTTCCGCCGATATCTATCGCGAGATTTGCAAGCAGGCTGTCCTTTTCAATTTTTTGTCCGACAACAACAACGTGCTTTTCAAGAAGGTCCGGAACCAGCGCGAGAAGCACGTACTCCACGCTGTCGATCCAGACGTCCATGTCGCTGTATGGCAGGATGACTGATTTTTTCGGCGCTGATTTTCCATCCCGGATGAATTCGGAGATATCAAACGGCAGCGCGATATCGTACACGATGTAATCGACCCGACCGTCCAGCACCTCGATGCATGTTTTAAATGTCTCGATTGATCCCACTTCCGCGTTTCCATACACAAGACCCTCGCACTCGCGGGTGATATGGAAAGTCAGTTCCTCGTCCTGCTCGACCGGGTACGCGGTCAGTGTAAACGCGCTCACGCATCCACGTTTGAACGCGTGCCCCTCGATATTTTTCGCAAGCTGTGAAAGTTCGTCATGTTTTTTCATTCGTCCTCACCGTCACTATCGAATTTGACCGCGTGCGGGAACCTGAAACGTTTCGGGCGTTTCGCAAGCTCCTGCGCGAGGTCCATAATCAATTCCTCATCCGGATGCACCATCTCCGCATCCCCTACCCGCATGATCAATTCTCTCAAATCCACACCGAGATCATCGGCGACTTTTTTCACTTTCGGTAAAAAGCTCGAATGGAATTTACCCGCACCTGTGGCGACAGCGACATCATCGACACCCTTCTGCGCCGGCATCAACGGCGCGATCAATTCCTCTCCGATTGTGAGAGTCTTAAGGATGTCGATTCCTGTCGGCTCACCGATTTTTTCAAGCAGCGTTACAAGAATCTCGGTCTGCGCGTTTCCTGCGCTTCTGCCCATCCCGCGAAGGCTGACATCGAGAATTCGCACGCCGGATTTCCGAGCGGTCAGGCAGTTTGCGATCGCAAGCTGGAAATTATTGTGGCCATGAAATCCGAGCGGGATATCGACAACGTCAAGTCCCGAACCCGCATACTCCGCGATCTCATCTGGAAGCATCCCGCCCGCCGAATCGACCAGCACCACGAAATCCGCACCGTATTCCTCGACCCCACGGCATGCATGAGCGAACATTTTCGAGTCGACCGCGTATGATTTCATCAAATTTACGCTGACCATCAGACCGAGAGATTTCGCGAATTTCACCGCTACCTCAGCGGATTTGTACTCGGTGATATTGGTGCCGACACGGATAAAATCGAGTCCGGCGTCAACTGCGGCTTCCATCTGACGAGCCTCTCCGATCCCCGGTATAAAAAACACGCCGATAATCGAGTCGGTTCCCTCGGTCGCATGTTTCGCGGCTTTTATGTAATCGACATTTGATTCCTTCGAGTCGCCGAAACCTTTCTCCGGCGCGCCAAGCCCGATACCGTGACCGACCTCGATCCATTTGAACCCGACATCCGCAAGCCTTCGCGCGATTTTCTCGGTGTCTGAAATCGAAAACTGGTAATCGATGGCATAGCTACCATCCCGAAGCGTGCACTCCAGGAGAATCACTGGTCCGGTTTTTTCAATCTTTGCTGTCATTGAATTTAATCGCAATTATTTCCATATTACAGACACGGTGGCGCCTCCAAGCGAGTCTATCCGGTGGCGCCTCCAAGCGAGTCTTCGAGCTTGGAGGTGATTAGTTAATAATATAACCCACCTCCAAACTCCGCTTCGCTCCGTTTGGAGGCGCCACCGGATTAATCCCACTTCCCAATAATCCCAGCAACCAATTCTACATCCCGCTCAGGAATATCGTCATCGAGCCACAAATTCATAACACGCATCCCGGCGAATTCAGCGCGATGGCACGATGTTGTTTCCATCAATTCAGAAGCAAGCCGGTTAAGCGGCAGATACAGGTTCGAAACATGCACGCCGTCCGGACGAGCATTCCTGATCGCTTCCGTCAGGTCCTGAACATGCGATCCGATCAATTCTTTCATGATGAAAGTAAACCGATAAGGCACGCAGCCATCAGGATAACTCAAATTTTCAATTCCATCATCCTGAATGTGCTTTTCGTATAATCGAACACCGTCTAACCGACCTTCAACAAGCGATTGCATATCCGCAAGCGCACTGCCGATCGTTTCAGCCTCGACAGGATTGATCGAATACGAGTAAATCTCCGGATGAATATCATAGACCTTTGCCCATACCGACGCGGCCTTCGAATTGTCCCGTCGGGCCTCATTGAATATATCGGTAAGAACATCCCGAAGCTTCCTGCATTTATCCGCAAGATCATCCGGACGGTTCGGCAGCTTCCGAACTTCCTCACGGAGATTCTCATAGAGGTTTTCGTCGTCCGTTAAAATCGCTCCGCCGCCGTTTGTCGGAAGAATTTTACCGGCAGCGAAACTCAGAATTGACGCCACTCCAAATGATCCAACAGGTCTGCTCCCGACATGACCGCCAATCGCCTGCGCCGCGTCCTCGATTAATACAGCGTCATTATCAGCGCAAATCGACTCAAGCTCTTCAATCGCGCATGGAATCCCGAAGATATGGATCGCGACAACGACATCGCCGGGACGAATAACTTCCCTTACACGATCCGGATCGATATTCAGATTCCTGTCGACATCGATAATCACCGGTCTTCTGCCTGTCAGAAGAACGGTCGCGAGAAGCGACGGGCACGCTATCGCGGGAAGGATAACCCGTCCGCCCAGCGGAGCAAGGGTTTCGAAAAGCATCATCAATGCTGTTGCGCCCCGACCGGTCAGAATCATTCGCCTGCCGCCGAACAGCTCCGATGCGCTTACGAAATTTTCGGTTTCTTTTATCACACCAGACATCAGGGGATATCAACAGCTGCATTACATCCGGTTATTAACCACGCAGACGCCCGTTCATCAGATAAAGCTGCTCTCCCTGGGTGGGGTCGGCGGACATGTCATCCCAGACCAGGATCACCGACGCGTCCGATCCTATCACTCCGGCGATTGTCTCAGGACTGCTCACATTCCTGGCGGCGACAGCGGCCTCCCGGAATGATTCGCCGTTTGTCTCGGACAACAAATACCGTATCGCAGGACCGTCCACTTCCGTGTCGGCGGTCGCCACGAATACATACCGCTCTCTCACCAGAAGCAACGGCGCCTGTGTAAGTGAATGCTCGCTTGAGAACAGGACAACTGGTATTGAAAATTGCTCGCCGTCATCCGAACTTCGCGAGTAGTAAATCGTCGTTAAATCGGGAGTTTCCTCCGCGAATATCAAATGGATGTAAGCATTGCCGCGATGTACGGTTCTTTCAATCCGGAAGAAGCTCGAAATATTGCGGATAACCAGGTCATCGAAAAGATACCGCCGGACAAATGAACGACCGCCATCCTCGCTTTTCAGAAAGGCGAGTCGTCCCCCGTCGGAGTTGTCGCGTCTTTCAAAATACGCAAGCCACACAAGGTTCCTGTTGTCACTGACAGCCTGCAAATGGAAAGGAGTGCCCTGGGGTATGTCGATCGTCGGTTCTTTCTCATCTGTAAAATTCCGGTTACCGGCAAGCTCCCATTCATCCCGTGCGTGGAGGAAAAAATACGCCACAGTGTCATTTCCCGCTTTGATTACAGTCGGCCATCTCGCTTCATCGCGTTCGTTCCATCGTCCCGGACGGCTGAAATTCCGTTCGCTGCCGGACTTGGTACGGTATCGAAGCTGACCGCCGGTTGCTTTCACATTGATCCAATAGGCAACAAGGTCTCCATCCAGGAACGTCAGATTTCCTCCGCCGATCTTTCGTCCTTCCTGCTCGGAAAGCAGCGAGGTCCTCGTGATCTCGCCTCTCTCAAGCTCCATGTACTGAATTCTCTGGCTGCCGCCGTCATTGACAAGGTAGGTCAGGTGGACATTACGAAGGTTTGAGTCGGCGGCCATTCTCGGTGTATCGATAGTGCCGATATCCGTGATCGTCGTCGGCACATCGAAAATATATCGTCCAAGCCCGCCCTCATCCTCATCGGGCTGATCCCCTTCTCCCCCGTCCACACATCCCGCACAAAAAGCGACCAGGATCACCACAGAAATAACCAATATCGTTCGAATATTCAGCGACATATTATAAACCTCCGGGTAGATTGTACCGTATTTTCGTAACGCTGGCATCCCTGCCGGCTGTAACGCTGGCATCCCTGCCGGCTGTATCGCTGGCATCCTGCCGGCTGTAACGCTGGCATCCCTGCCGGCACTGCATACAATGAGATGGCCGGTACAGGACCGGCCGGTTTTACTTCACGCATTACACGTCGTAATTTCTGTCAGGGCAAGTGAGGGAGCGTTACAATCAAACGGTCGATTCCGAACCATTCGATAATAAAAATCACAATCGATAAAACAAGATGCCTGACCTGGTCGGGGAAAAAATGACGGTTCATCCAGATTAGTGAGCAGATCAGGACTATCGGATAACCGACCTGCTGGATGCGGTAATAAATCACAGGGATGTTCCACTCCGTGAACGGCGTGGGTGAAAAATAGATCCAGTAGAAGAATAGCTGAACGAGGAAAAATATGAGGTGCATTAAAAAAAACGCCGGCCAGTCATCCTGTCTGTATTCCAATCTGTTGCGTTTCATAGCGTAACTCCCTGCATGTATTTTACTCAGTTATCTCACTCTATACGACCATTCCCAACACCGCAAGGTTTAACAATTGATACAATTAACCAGTAAATCGATGGAATTTCCTCATATAGGCCGCCATGAAAATATTTAGCCCAGGTGATATTTTTATCGATTTTTCACGTGAAATACTTGACAACCGACATGAAAATGAGTATATTGTACTTGAGATTCAGTCTCAATAAGATGAACAGGCGAAAAAAACAAATCAATGGCATTAAAGAACGGAAATAATCACAACGCATCACCGGAACTGCTTCTTACCGAAGCCCCGTTGAGCATCCCGCTCACGGTTGCTCACATCAACGCGGGCAGTCAGGCACAGTCCAGACTTGCATCGATGGGAATCCTTCCCGGTGAAAAACTGATCATCCTGCAACGCGACAACGGCGGCCCTCTTGTTCTTGAAGTAAAGGGAACACGGGTCGCGCTGGGCCGTGGAATAAGCCAGAAAGTGATCGTGCTGAACGGTCACCGGCAGGAAACAGATTAAAAGGTTACACAAATAAAACACAGAATTGCGGCGAGCAGAATATCTCGCCGCCATTTTTTTTAACCGGGACATTTCGAAAATTATGAACGACGAATTCACAATTGCACTCGCGGGAAACCCCAACTCCGGTAAGACAACCGTATTCAACCGGATTACCGGCACGCATCAGCATGTCGGGAACTATCCCGGTGTGACAGTTGAGATCAAGGAAGGAACGCGCAGGATAGACAGCGCTAAATTAAAAATAATCGACCTGCCCGGTACCTACAGCCTGACCGCGCTCTCGGAAGAGGAGCTTGTCGCAAGGGATTACATTGTCGAAAACAAACCGGACGTTGTCGTCGATGTAATCGATGCCTCGACTCTTGAAAGACAGCTCTACCTCGCTATCCAGCTTCTCGAACTCGGCGTGCCGCTCGTTCTCGCATTCAACATGAGCGACATGGCCGAACGGGCGGGCATTAAATTCGATATCCCCCTTCTCTCCGAGCTTCTCGGCGCGCCGATCGTTCACACCACCGGAACCAGCGGCGGCGGTATCGATGAGCTTCTGGATATCTCTGTGAAAGTAGCCCGTAAAGAAATACGACATACTCCAAAGCCGCTGAGCTACGGGCGCGACCTCGACAATGAGATTGAGAACATCGTCACTGAAATCGAGAAAGCAGAAAATCTTCCATTCAAGGAAGTTCCCGCGAAATGGATAGCGATCAAGCTCCTTGAAAATGACAGCCAGGTTCTGGAGAAATTCAAGGGTGCGGGAGGGCTTCCGGAAAATGTAGCGAAGGCACTGAATGATGCAAACTCACGGCTGAAACAACTGTATACCGATTCTCCGGACATGCTGATTGCCGAGGCCCGTTACGGGATCATCTCCGGTGCGGTCTCCGAGGCTGTCACCCGGACTATCGAGGAACGTCACGACCTCTCCGACCGAATCGATACAATTCTCATCAACCCGTTTCTCGGTCTTCCGATATTTTTAATTCTCATGTACCTGGTCTTCTGGATGACCTTCGCGGTCGGCGACCCGTTCATGGGCTGGCTGGAGACATTTTTCGGGTGGCTCGGCAACAGTGTCGCGGGATTCTGGCCGGAGGGAAGCGAGAGCGCGCTCAAGTCTCTTCTGGTCGATGGAATCATCGGCGGTGTCGGCGGCGTGATCGTTTTCCTCCCCAACATAATGATCCTATTCCTTGCCATCGCATTTCTTGAAGACACGGGCTACATGGCGCGGGCTGCATTCATCATGGACCGCCTGATGCATAAAATCGGTCTGCACGGCAAGAGCTTTATCCCAATGCTCATAGGTTTCGGGTGTTCTATCCCCGCAATTATGGGAACCCGGATACTCGAAAACAAACGCGACAGGCTTGTGACCATCATGGTGATTCCCCTCATGAGCTGCGGCGCCCGTCTGCCCATCTACGCCCTCATTATCCCGGCGTTCTTCCCGCAACACTTCCAGGGTCCCATGCTCTGGATTATCTACCTGATCGGGATTCTCACGGCCATCCTGCTCACCCGGATTCTGAGGTCTACTCTTTTCAAAGGGGAATCGACTCCGTTCGTGATGGAACTCCCCCCGTACCGGATTCCGACAATCCAGGCATTGCTGATCCACGGGTGGGAGCGCGGCTCACTGTATCTTCAGAAAGCGGGGACAGTTATTCTCGCGATATCAATCATCCTCTGGGTAATGACCAGCTATCCAAAGGTACACGAATATAGTGTGGATTACGACAGCCGGATGGAATCGCTTCGTACGGCGTATGAGTCCAGTGTCATGGAGCTTAACTCCGATCTCGGACTTGCGGCAGACCACGATGGAATCCTTGCGACACTGGATGATTCCTTTGCCAACGATGAATTCGTATTTTGCCTGACCGGAAATGAGACCGCAGATACATTCCTGCATACGGTCTTTGAAATTCGGGAGATAAACACCGAGTTCGATCAGACAGTCGGCGAGCAGGAACTCGAAGAGGACACGCCGGATTATATTCTCGTTAAAAATGAATTCGAGAGTCGGTTCGATATGCTTGAAAAGGATAACCCGGATATTTATCCCTCAGCGGAAAAATACATCGAATCAATCCTGCCTCCATACATCGAAGGCAGCAAAGATATCGAATTCAGTATCGGTGAGGAGGATCTTGAAAATTCCGCGATGGGCCGGATCTCGAAAACAATCGAACCCCTCTTTCTGCCGCTTGGATTCGACTGGAAAATAGTCACCGCGACCCTCGGCGCTCTTGCCGCGAAGGAGGTCTTTGTCGCGCAGCTCGGCATTGTATATTCAATAGGTGAGGCTGACGAGGAATCAGATACACTGAGGCAAAAACTGCAGGACAACTACAACCCGCTGATCGGATTCTGCATCATGCTTTTCTCCCTCATCAGCGCGCCGTGTATCGCCACACTTGCGATAACCAGGGCTGAGACAAAGTCGTGGGGACTTGCGCTCCTGCAATTTTTCGGACTTACCGCGCTTGCATGGTTTATCACGGTAATCGTCTATCAGATCGGCAGCGCGCTCGGCTGGGGAGTGTGACACTATGACATGGGAACACATAATTCTTGGACTGATCATCCTGTCCGCTGCGATAGTCACAGGGAAGAACCTCTACAACACCGCAACAGGAAAAGAATCTCCATGCGGAAAATCATGCGGCTCGAACGGCGATACATGCCGGATAAATATCAGCAATGAAGAGATGAAAACCGAGGCGGATGATATATAATTGACATAGGTAGACCCTCGCGGGTTTTCCCTGTCACACCACCGGGCGTACGG
>CBDUUJ010000068.1:0-9853 GCA_965370205.1 uncultured bacterium | reverse complement strand
CCCTATCGCTTTGTTGCTGTGTCGCTCCATATCAGAACAGCACGGCAGTGCGTCCCTGCATAAAGACGCACTGCCGTGCTGTTCTACGAAAAATATTATAATTGCAAACACCGGTTTGAACCGTAAGAGGGAATTTAAACTGTCGTTTCCACAGTAGCCGGACCGGTAATATATGCGCTCTGTGAGTGCAGAAGATCAACTATGCGGGGTTTGGACTGTTTTCTCCCGGACGAGTCATACATGATGGACAACTGCGGTTTCAGGGGACTCCCCGGATGCGCCTTCGTCACAAGACCGACCTCGCCGTTGTTCATCCGCACCCAGCTTCCCGGAGGATAATGTCCGAAAGTCTGAATCAACGTGCGGATGATCCCTTTTCTGACATATTTCGATCCATCCTGAATTATCGTCGACAGAGCCTTGTGGAAACCGGACCTGACACCGGTCTTCCTGTCCCATGTGAGATTATCGTATGTATTGGCAAGGATGAGAATCTGATCCCAGTCCGAAATTGCAGTGCCCTTCAATCCCCTGGGATATCCCCCCCCGTCGTATCGCTCGTGATGATTCATAACCATCTTCAGAGCGCTTTCCTTGAAGATTCCCATGTTCCAGAGGTAGGAGTAACCCGCCTCGGTATGCTCCGCGTCCTCTTCCTCTTTGCTCTTACTGAATCCTGAAGCCACAGCGACACGCCTTAACACAACCCGCCCGACATCATGCAGCAATGCAGCGGTAGTGTGATCCCTTATAAGCTGCGCCGGATGCCCCATGGCTCTTCCGATCATCAGGAACAGGATAAGCACATTCACCGAATGAGCGTGAAGACTCGAATCGACCAGGATGATATCGGCCAGCGTGAGAGCAACCTGCGGATGGCTCAATACTTCTTCCGTTACCTGCTGAGTGGACTCGTGAATCTCCGCGACATCGATGTTGCCATCTTTTTCCAGATTCTCGAAGCACCTGTTAACCGCATCAGTGCACTGACGCCGCACATACTCCGAAACGGCAGGCTCGATAGCACTCTCCGCAACGAGATCCTCAATCTGCCTGATATTTATCTTCGGGATCCTGACGTCATCCGGAATCTTTTCGTCTTCAGTGTCGGTTGAATCAAATGCGAGTTTTAAAATACCGCGACGTTTCAATCCATCGACAAGCTTGGATGTCAACTCAATGCCTGCAGCAACGAGCAGCCTGCCATCCTCATCGAGAAGATCCCTGTCAAGAGCTTTTCCTATCGGAAGCTTATCGACCTCGAGAAGAAACCGATCGGCGGATTTTTTCTTTGTGCTTTCCGGCTGAGCCTCCTGCCTGTCGAACATTTCCTTGAGACGCGTATCTGTATACAGAAGATCCGCAGTCAGACCAAGGCATTCGTGGCAGGTCCTAAGGTGTGTAAGAACCTTGTGCTCCTCCGTCGGAGAAAGCTCCCCGTCAAGAAGACGAATGAGAAGTCCCTCCTCGCGTATCGCGTGGCACAATCCCTCTGTGTTGTTCATCACTTGTGTCACTCAACCGGCTGTAATTCCGCCGGACCTTTTAGAACTGGTTTTAAATAGGAACTTGCATGCCGTTATTGGGTTCATTACTCCTCTGCACTCGTCCCATACAAGCTGCAGGTCCAATAATAATATCGCCCAAAGCAAAAACTAATTACTCAAACGGGCAAAACCATAAAACCACACTAATCCAAAAAACCTGAGATAAACCCCACTCATTTGATCCCACCATCGCAGGCACTATAGCACACTTAATATATGCATTTCAATCTTTACTTTTCTACGGGTTTACGTTATGGAAATTTTCGCAGAAGTCCGCAACGCCGGCATCAGGCAAGCTCGGGAACTATAAAAGTTTTCAACTCATCAAGCGCTTTCTGCAGAAGCGCGCCCACGCTTCCCTCGGGAATACCAAGCTCATTCGCGATCTCCCTGTACTTGAAACCATTCTGATAACGGAGTTCGATAACTTCCCGCAGATGCTCGGGAAGCCTGTTCAGACCATTCCTGACCAGCTCCTCATCATGGCGGTCGAGCACCTCGGCTTCCGGATTGGGAATCCTCGGGTCGGCGACATCGATCTCCACATCCTCCAGGCTCATCTTCTCGACAGTCCCGCCCCGCTTGATTGTGAGATAATGCCTGTGATGCTGCCTTACACGGTTGAGAGTGAGAGTGTAGATGTAAGTTTTCAGAACCGATTTTTTCTGGAAATTGGGGAGACCCTTGACCAGGTCCATGAATACTTCATGCGTTATGTCCTCGGTATCCTCAAGAGAGAAGCGGTAGTTTTTCCCTTTCACAAGGTGAAAAATGTACCTGTAGAATCTCTCGTAGAGAATACCCCAGGCGTCATCATCGCCATCAAGGCAACGCTTAATCAGTTCTTTCTCACTGATATTTTCACTATTGGGGGGCTTATCCGGCATTATGATCCTCTTCAGGCCACAAAAGGCCCGCTCTTCCCACCTGTGGAGCCCCTGACTTCACTATATGAAAGTATACAGCATCGGGCAGACTTGGCAAGATTAAACGCTATTTTTAACACATTTATTTTCATGATTTTCAAACGCGCAACAGGAAGCCGATTTACGTCATCCCGTTAATAATGCACGCCACCGCAGGTTTGAGCCATATATGTCAAATCTGCATAAATCGGATAATAAAAATATATTACCCGGAATTCAGCTCCCTTAATACGTTATATCCCGGTATACCTGAACAATATCCCGGAATCCCCACCGACTGTACTAATATCGTGTGGAATCGCCCCATCAGGTATTAACAGGTTTAATCCATTGTGAGTGAAGGAGGAATTATTTCTCCGGAGCCTTTCTCCTGCTTTTTACGGTCTGCTTTATCTTAATCCGCTTCAGTTCCAGAGAGTCCAGGAATTCCCCAAGCGCATCGAAACCCTCTTTCGCCCTTGCCCTCAGCCTCGACGCTGTCTCGGTTATCCTGGTTTTGACACGTCCCCGCGTCTCATATGTATCCGCGATAGCGTCGAAAAGTATCTCCGGACCAACCAGCGGAACATGCACAGCCGGTTTCATCCCGAACTCTCCCGCGAACTCGTCCACCTTGGGATCATAGCTGACCGCGACAAACGGCACCCCGCGATTCGCGGCGAAAATCAGCGAGTGAAGCCGCATCCCGACAACCAGGTCGCATTTTCCGATCACGCCGAGCGCTTCCGCGGGACGGTATCTCCCCTGCACGATCATCACGTCGTCCGGCTCCGATGTCAGCTTGCGGATATCCTTCGCATACTCGACATCGTCGGGATGATGAAACGGGTAAAGCACCACACCGCCGCCGAGATCGGACATTGTCATGTCAATCGTCCGCGCGATGGCGGTTATCTGCCTGCGATCCCTCCTCGAACCCTTAACGCAGAACGCCACGAGAGGCTTTCCGGGCAGGTCGAGATTTTCCTGAAGATAAATGTCCTCGACCGTGTCAGGGTCCGCCGGCTCAAGAAGAAACGCAGCGTCCGCCATCAGTTTGATCGGCGTTTTCAATGGCAGACGATTCTGACAGAATGAGTAACTTTTGAAATCCCTCATGCAGACAAGATCGCACTGCCCGAGAAATTCGCCGACAAGAAGCGGGGATATCTCGGCTTCGAGCGGTCCGATCCCCTGCCCGAACGCGACCACCCGTCGCCCGGTCACAAAACCCAGCAGCATGATGCCGAGATAGTACATAAGGCTTTTGAAGCTGGTTTTGTCCTGGAGAAGTCCGCCGCCGCCCTGGATTATCAGCGGACTTCCGGGAATCCGTCCGAGGATTTTGAAAAGGTTCGCCCGTGGAATCGAGTCGACCTCATAGGAATCGTATGTCGACTTCGGATCGGCGGACAGAACGACCGGATGCACATCATCGCGGATCGCGAACCATTGCAGGATCGACTCGAGAATCGCCTCATCGCCAAGGTTATCGAATCCGTAGTAACCGGAGATGAGAACGGGAAGAGAATTCGCTGATTCTTTGATCGGGGTCATGCCTAATTGAAACCATCAGCACCGAAGTTTATTACATGTGGGAGTATACACTTAAAAAGGCATAATAAGGAATATGGGGCAGGTATACCCCTCCAGTCCTCCGAGAATGGCGGGGTGATAGTGCTTGGATGATCTAACCCATCAGGATCATCCGGGTGGGGTCAGGCAAATCCCTCTTCCGTTCCCACCGTTTCTGTTCCGGTTGTTTTTCCAAGCCCGATGGTGAGTTTGCTGTCAATGTGACGGCCAATTTCCACCAGCGCGCCAAGGAGTCCTGGAATTTCACGGTAGCGCTCGACGTAATCACCGATTCCCCGGTATCGCATAATCGAGTACTCAATCGATAATTCCGGGGGGCCGAATTTGTTCAGCCGTTTGATTAGTTCCCACATCTCGTCATCCAGGATGAATTTCACGGCACGCGCGCTTGGTCCTCTCACCTGATATTCGCGCGCGATCTCCGGCTGCAGCATGCACTTTCGTGCACCGGACAGTTGCGGCCTTTTCAGCCCGGTCGCTTCAATCGCCCGGTGACGGATGCCGATCTCCACATCGGAGGTTTTTTCGAGATGGAAAACTATCAGGAATTCGGGGGGCTGGGGGAAGAGCGGAAATCCTTCCCTGTATTCTTCCCTGATCTTTGGAGCAACCGAAATCTCAACCGTGAACCCTCTCCAGTGACCCTTTAGAATGGGTCCCGGCAGCATAGGTCCCTCAGTTACAGTCATTCCCAGAAGACCGGCAAGTTTGTATTCGTCCACGTCCCCAGCCTCGATCCCGTCGAGCCATGGTGTATTCCGGCTAAAAACGAGGTGCATACTTAATTATATAATCATTTCCCTACAAATTTAAAGTCATTTCACGTCTAATAATGAAAAAAAATGACAAAAAATGAAATTATCGACCGAATTTCTGGATTTTTCGCTAGTTTAATTTTTAGTACTCCGTAAATTAACAGGCGTCAAGTTCCAACCTGTTATTTATGTAAAATGCTTTTTTCCTCTTCTGACAAGGCCGAGTATTATCGCGCCAAGAATAATACCGATCACTCCGCCTATCACCCCGCCGGCGATTGTCCTGAACACCGACAGATCGACCGGTGTATGGATATGGCAGAACGTGTTTGTCATGGATGTCAATGCAATCGATCCGATCACCACCCCGGCATACATCAGCGGACGCCGGATATTGATCGTGCTCAGTCCCAGGTAGAGTCCAAGTATCAATGCGGGATGCCCGATAAACATTTCTTTCGTTCGCGGACGAGCATACAGCAATGTCTCGAACCATCCACGTATATCGTTCTCCCATTCCGCAACAGGTAACAACGGGAAATTCCCGCTTCGGTCGAGCATTATGAAAAGCAGGATCAGTCCCGCCACACCGAGAAGCACATGCCACATTTTCAGAGTGAGATTCAGAAGCCACGAAAGCGCGCCTGCAAGAGTCCTGCTCTCCCTGGGGAGAATGATCTGAACCCCGATCAGGATCGTGAGAAGTATCGGAAAATAAAGCGCAATTTTTACGCCGGAGAACGCATCAATTTGCAGAAGTGTACTCTCATTTATCATCGATGCCCCGATCAGCAGAGCGCCTGTCAGTGTGATCGCCACTGCCCCGAGCCAGTGACCGATCGCAGGCCACAGCGACGTGATCCGAAGTTTCCTGATCTCGCCCCATACCCCGTCATAGGCACGCGACAGTCTCGCAACGGCAAGGGTCGGAGAGATCACCGCGATTCCAAGCGCGATTAATTTATAACCATTCCACAGTGGAATAAGTCCGATAATAAATGCACCGACCATAAACACGATCAGCCAGGTCCAGTTGACTTTAATATTCAGCATGGGACAAAGAAGAAACAGCCCAAGTCCGAAAAGAACGATCGCAGCAAGCCGGGTGAAAAATCCCGCCGATACGGGCGATGAAATCAATGACGGCTCACCTGTTGTGAACCCATTCGATTCAAGCTCTTTATTTACATTCCCAAACATATTGATGGATTTATCCAGCCTGTTCGACTGATCCACAGGAAGAAGAAACGGTTTCAGGTACACGATCCTGACCGCGCGCTCTCTCACACTTCTAAGGTATCGCGCGACCGCACGGTCGGGAGTGATTACCTCCATCTCCTCATCTTCAATTGAATGCACCCGCGCGGTTCGATCCGGCAGCCTGCATGAGAGAGTCTGCGCTCCACGCTGCTCCGCGAACTCGACCCATCCGATATTCAGATCAAGTGACTGAATTGCCTGGGAAGTGATATCGATCAACCCGTTTCCGCCGAGAACACTGTCGCCATCGAAAATAATGAAACTCCCGGGAAACATCTCACCGGTTTCATCGAGAACCGCGCCAATTGTCTGCTCGGTAAATCCGGGATAATTACGAAGTCGCGGGTACAGTTTGAATCCCATCCCCTCAAGATGTTCAACGAGATCGGGATCGAAACCAAGTCCCCACTCAAGGATAATTTTCGGCTCACCCGAAAGCGACACAACTCCGCCGTCCCAACCATGCGCGGTGGAACTCACAAGTCCGTGATATCGTTCTTCAGCGGCCTGGGATATTCTCTCGTAAATTTCGGGATCGGAAAAAATCAGATGTGTTTTATCATGCTCCAGACCCATCAAAAGCGGCCAGTTCGTTTCCGGCGTCCCGGCTTCATCCGGTTCCCGTCCACGGTTGCGCTCTATCTCGTCCCGCTCTTCAGGGGTACTCCATCCCGGCCAGCCAATTCCCTCGACAACCGTACAAAGTCCGCGCTGCGCGAGAAACTGCGGGGTGTCTTCAAGAATCGCGAGATGCGTGATGTCCGATTCATCGCGGACCCGCTCAAGCACATTGTCGATTGGTTGATCCTCGGTCTGCGCAAGCTCCAGAAGCTGCACATAGTCAGCCACAACCGCGACCGAGTTGAATCCATTATCGAGCTGCGACCTGTGCATCAGCGTAACCAGCGCAGGAATCACGCAGAGAAAATAGATAATCCAGAGGAGACGAATTATTCCCGGTTTCATAGAATGGTATTGTAACACCTGGGGAATGAAACTGTCTTATTTTTGGTTCTTCTCCCAGGATCGGGGAGAACATGCAGCAAGAAAAACAACCCGTAGAACAGCACGGTAGTGCGTCCCTGATGCTCATTACTATATGAAAACGCACTGCCGTGCTGTTCTACGAATTCCGTGCAATTGCGAACATCAAAAAAAAATTCAGGAATGATGGTTCAGCACGACCTCATGGTCTTCATACCTGATTTTTACAAGGTAGTGCTTTTCGTTTTTTGAGTACCACGCGGTGAAGCCCTCATACCCGATACTGACTTTCACTACCCAGCAGTCGTACTGAGTGCTTTCCGTCTCGACAATTTCACTTCCGGATACCGACGCGATCGGCGTTATAAACGAGTGCGCGGAGACATCCACAGTTGTGAAGGTGATAAAATTCCCCTGCTCGAACGGCACATTTCTCAGCAGGAACGGAAGGACATCGGCGTCATAAAACCGTCCGCCTCTCGTAAGGCTCGCCTCTACACGCTCAGCATGATCCGGATAATAGCTTCCGAATTGAAGATTATCCCCGGTGTAGTTACCATCGAAACGCCATTCCTGTTCGCCGACAGTCACAATCCGTGAAGACATAAGCGCTTTCAGATCGCTCAACCGCATCTTTACGTCCACATCGATCTCAGTGGTCTCTTCGTTTTCCGAGGTCAATGATTTCGTCCACTCGAGGCGAATGGCGGGGGCATCCATCATTTCCAGTTCCGAATAGGTAACCGTGGCCTCACCCACCACCTCCCCTCGCTGCATGACATCATAAACCTCGAATCCACCGATCTGAAAGAGCACACCATCGGTGAAATCATAGTCCATGTAAACCTCACTCTGTGCTCCGGGAGAAAACCCGCAGACAACAAGGATAACTACGAATAAATTAATCAAACGTTTCATGGCTCACCTATAATCAGTACGGCTTCTAATCCAGATTTCAGGCAGGATGATAAAGTTCAGTCCTGCTCTAATAATAACATAGATGCGGGAAACTAATAAGGAAATACGCACTGAAGAAATACCGGATCAATCGGCGCCGACGATGCGGATTTCTATCGTTGTCGGGTCGCGACCGAGTTCCGGCGCGGGAATGTGCAATGTCAGCACACCATTGGACATGGATGCTTCCACTTTATCCGGTGAAATACGTGAGGGGAATTTCAGTTTTCTCAGGAATATTCCCGACGAGCGCTCGAGCAGTCGGCACGGTCCGTGGGATTTCTCAGTGGAGACCGCGCCCTGAATGACAATCTCATTCTCGCCGGCTTCGATGGTTATCTCATCCGGATTCACACCGGGTATATCTATCCGGATGGTGAAAACCCGATTCCTGAATGAGATATCAACCGGGGGACGAAAATAGCCTCGGGATATCTTCTGTCCGGCGGATGTGCCCGAGATTTCAAACTTCCGGGAAATTTGACTGAAGCGGAAAATCAGCATATGTGTACTCGGTCAGGCGGATGGCTGGGTCCGCGACTTTCTTCCTGAAATCCTGGTTCGTGATTTACCCTTTCCCGCTTTTCTGGTTGATTCGCCGTTTGCAGGCGCTTTCTTCGCGGTTTTACTCCCTGCCTTTGCAGATTTCTTCCTGCCCCTGACCGCTGCTTTCTTCGCACTGGTGGCGGATACACTTGCTTTACCGCGCACAACCGGCTTCTCCAATGCAACTTCAAGGACATCCCAGATATCCGATACAAAATGGTATTTCATCTTCTTACGGACTTCCTCAGGGACATCCTCAAGATGCGATTCGTTCGATTTGGGAATGATAACCTCTTTGATTCCCTGTCTGTATGCGGCAAGGATCTTCTCTTTCAGGCCTCCTATCGGGAGAACCTTCCCGGAAAGAGTGATCTCACCCGTCATTGCAACACTCCGGCGGACCCTGACACCTGTGAAAGCACTGAGCATCGCAGCCGCGATCGTGATGCCCGCCGACGGTCCGTCCTTCGGAATCGCACCCGCGGGAACATGAACGTGAACCTCCTGACCGTCAAAGAAATCCGGTTCAAGTCCAAGTTCTTTTGCATTTGAGCGGATGAAAGTCAGTGCGGCCATCGCGGATTCCTGCATGACCTTGCCGATCTGCCCGGTGATCGTGAGAGGATTTTTTCCGTGCATCTTTCGTGCCTCGATAAACAGCACATCGCCGCCGACCGATGTCCACGCGAGACCGGTCGCGATCCCCGAACGGTCATAGCAATAGGCTTCTTTCTCAATAAAAGTAGGATGACCGAGGTAGTCCTGAATATTTTTCGCCGTTACCTTAAAGGGACCTCTCTTACCCGTGGCGATACGCTTGGCGATCTTGCGACACAGGGTCGCGATCATCCGTTCCAGGTTACGGACCCCGGCCTCACGCGTGTACCCGCGAATAATCGCCCGGTATCCGGTCGTGCTGATCTTTAATGTCCTCGGGGCAAGTCCATGATTTATAAGCTGCTTCGAATAGAGATGCCGCCTTGCGATCTCGACCTTCTCCCGCTCCGTATAACTGGAAAGATAGATGACCTCCATTCGATCCATCAGAGGCGGCGGAATTGTGTCCGGAAGATTCCCTGTCGCGATAAACATCACGTTCGAGAGATCGAACGGAACTTCAAGATAGTGATCCGAGAACGTAGCGTTCTGTTCGGGATCGAGAACCTCAAGCATTGCGGATGCCGGGTCGCCCCGGAAATCGCTTCCGAGCTTATCGATCTCGTCAAGCATGAACACAGGATTGTCGCTGCCCGAGTCGCGGATTCCCTGAATGACTCTGCCGGGAAGCGCGCCGACATATGTT
>CBDUUJ010000067.1:0-9912 GCA_965370205.1 uncultured bacterium | reverse complement strand
CGTTTGCGATTGCGGAACCCGGTCCGAATGCGGTGTCCAGTACATTCACCGCCGAACTGGATAATTCATTCCTGAGCATAACCGGAGCGGGTGAGTTCATTTTCCTCGGAACAGTCGAATCCGCCGATCCGGACACATACATGCCGCAGATCGACGGCGGCGAAACTTTCATCTATCCCGACGGAATCCTGTCGGCATATTTCATGATGACAGTGGAAGTTTCCGGCGAACCGCAGGAGTTCACTGTAGAGATTCCCAACGGTGGCGAGGCCTGGTCGGTCGGATCGGATCATATAATTGCATGGTCCGGAGGCGAATCCTTTGATACGGTCACCATTGAATATTCAAAGGATGACTTTATTGCGGATATTAACCTGATTATCGACGGAACTGAAAACGACGGAGCATTTCTCTGGGAGAATATTCCCGATGATATAAGCGATACGGTGAAAGTCATAATCAGCTCAACGGATTTTCCGGATGTCAATGACGAATCGGATGAGTATTTCTCCATTGTCGGCGAGCTGGATGAGATGATCGTGTATTCCGCTAGAGGACCGGCGGCTACCGAACAGGTTTACTCGATAGATCCGGAGGGAATTGGTCCGCCTGTGCAGTGGAGCAATGCCGATCCCGCATTTATCGAGGGCGCGAAGTTAAGTCCATGCGGCAAGTACATAATTTACATGTTCGGCAACATGGCGGTCGCCGAACTTCGCATGATTGATATTGCTACCGGCGTGGAGACGAATATCACTCCCGCGGGTAAGGCATCGCTGCACGGGGATTTCTCTCATGACGGCACGAGGATTGTCGCCGCTCTGGGCGATACCTGGCTGAGTGATCTGGACCTTTGGACTTTCGATTATGATGGCGGGAATCCTGAGCAGTTGACAAGCGGAGCCGTTGTCTGGGAACCGGAGTACAGCTTTGACGATTCGATGATTTTCTACCAGCAATTCTGGGACCCGACAGAGGTATTCATCTATGATGTGGCAACCGGCGACATTACTCAATACACAGACAATGGAACCTGGAATGACAGTCCTGCTGGCAGTCCTGATGGAACGCAGATAGCCTGGGCGACGATGTACAACACAAGTTGCCGTAAAATCTGGATCTCTCCCGTTGGCTCATGGGATCCTCCCGACAAGATAATCGATTTCAATAACTGCATCCGCTCGCCGTGTTTCAGCCCGGATGGCACGAAGATGGTAGTCGATTACGGGTCATATGATGGAATCGAGCTTGCGATCTATGACCTTACGGATGACACATGGATCAGTATCACGAGCAATGCCTGGACCGACCATATGCCCGACTGGGGTGTCATGATCCCTTATTGATCCGGATATTGCGGTGACGGTAATGCCTGTCGATATAGCAGGCTTTATAAGGCATTTTTGAAGCTTGATTTGAGTGTAAATACAATGTAAAATAATTTTCCATCGTTCCGTAGGGCGGTCTTTTCCGTCTGTAAAAAAACAATTGGGAGATTATCAATGCGAGTTTATTCAATTTTTCTCAGTCTGCTTATGGCGGCTATTTTTATTTTCGGTTGCGGAGGACACAATGATTTATCCGGTCCTGTTACGCCCGACAATAATAATCCAGCCATGGAGAGCCGGAATGGTTCCGGTCATGTTTTATGGGGGATGGTGCAGGTTCATGTCAATCCAACAGGCGTGAACACCGCCGACGTGGAGGTCGTTCCCCTGAGAGGCGTCATGTTTAACTGCAACGTGCAGCAGTTTCTGTCGCCTCCATTCTCGCCGACTCATCTGATGTCGTTTGAGTTCTTACCCGATACGGATTTTCCGTCGGGCTATGTGAATGTCAAGGTCGGACTCCAGCACCCGTTTCCCAGTCTGCCTTACTACAGGGGATTCGATGTGCGCGGTATTTTAATGGCTGACGGTTCGACCGCAGGCGAGCATGACAGTGATATCGCATACGGGAAGCCGCCTGTCGGTGGAGGTCCTGCCGATGACGCATACATGCAGAATCCTGACGGGTACACAAGATGGTGGAATTATTCGGAGTTCACTGATCCGATGCCGCTTTTATCATTCAAGCCGGGAGATTTAGGGAACGACCCGGATCCACTGGCAACCCTGAATCCGTATAAGTATTTCGCGGATGAGTTGGGTTCGGATGATGATGTCGCCGGTCTGGTTATCGCGGACCGTGGGACTTTCTCTGCGAGCGGCAGCGCGAACACACGTGATTATCAGATTCAGTTCCCGAGTGAAGCAGAAATTATTTTCAACTATGCGATCGACGCGAGCTGGTATGAACCCGATCCTGCAGGTGAGCCGAATTATCCTATCGATAGTTTCCCGGACGGCGCTCAGACCCAGGAGGCGTATCACATATCGGTATGCGATGCCGGGAGTGATGCTTATTTTATTTCAGATACGGTGAACGGCGGGAATATCCGTCTCGACATCGAGGTTTACGACTGGCAGGCAGTTTCAAATCCTGCGGGAGTGCCAGGGGAAGTCGCGGCGTTATGGCTTGAGGGAAATCCTCTTGCCGCGCCTGTTGATGTGCTTCCGTTTGCCCTCGCGGGTCCCGGAAGCGTGGGAACATCAAGCGTTTTCCACGTTGATCTGACCGGTTCGCAACTGAACCTGACCTCATCTGATATATTCACACTTCTTGGAACGGTTGAATCGGCCGATCCGGACAGCTACATGCCGCAGATCGATGGCGGCGACGCGTTTGTCTATCCCGATGCCCCACTTGCTGCGTATTTCATGACAGAGATTTTCGTTACCGATGAAACCCCACAAAATTTCACTCTCACTTCACCGAACGGCGGCGAGGAGTGGGCGTATGATTCGGAACAGGAAATCACATGGACCGGTGCCGAATCGGTTACCAATGTCAGGCTTTCGTACTCGAAGGATGATTTCGTGAGTGATAATAACACGATTGAACCGAGCACGGAAAACGACGGTAGCTGCATGTGGACGGTCCCAGCCGATAATGTAGATGATATCTCCGATACAGTGAAAGTTCGCGTAGAGGCAGTTGGCAACCCGTTGATTTATGACGACTCGGACGATTACTTTGCGATTGTTCTTAAAGAGGTAATTGTTTGCACTAGATTGTATGGTACTTTGCAGGGTTGTCATATCTACGCTATTGATCCTGAAGGTGAAGATGAACCCGAACGGCTGACCCCTTTGGGTGCTGAAACCGGTCGTATGAACCCGAAAATATCACCCTGCGGTCGTTATGTTCTGTATAATTATGGCGTAATGAGCTTCTCAGTCAGGGTTCTTGATTTGCTTAATGGTACGGAACAGGATATTCAGCCGTCAGGCTACACAGTTTGGAACGCCGCTTTTTCACATGACGGCACAAAGATCGTTGCCAGCCTGGGTACATCGTTCATAGGTCCTTATGGTCTGTGGACCATGAATTACGATGGTAGCGATGCTGTTCAGATAACAACCGGTATGTGGGGTGTGATGGAATATTTCGATCCCGAATACAACTATGATGATACAAAAATCTACTATATGGATCCTACGAGTAATGACATATGGATTCATGATATCGCATTGGGTACAGATACACAGTACACAAATGCTGGAAGCAATAGCTGCCCGCATGGGAGTCCTGACGGCGCCCGGATCGCATGGCAAACCAGTAATGACGTTCCTCATTATAACGTATACGTTTCTCCAATAAGCGGCTGGAACCCGCCGGATTATGTGATAAGTTTTGCATCGCCGGTAACGTCCCAGATCCGCTCGGTTTGTTTCAGCCCGGACGGCACAAGGCTCGTTGTTAATTCCGGACCATGGACAGGATCAGGTGATAGTTACAGGCTCTCGGTTTATACCGTTTCCGATGAGAGTATTAATCACATTACCAATTATGAAGATTTGAGACGTGATCGATTCCCCGACTGGGGTGTGATTATTCCGCACTGATTTGATAAAATTGATACGGAAAAACTGGCTCATTCGCGATAATGAGCCTTTTTTATACAAAATACGTTTTGACTGATCGATGCTTGTGTGTGACAATATACATGTGAGAAGTTCCATGACTGCATATTCAAACCTGATTATAAATTCTGGGAGGTTTTACCATGCGTAGCTATGCGTTTTACCTTGTATTACTGCTGGGAGCGCTTGCACTGGGATGCGGAGGACATGGTGGCGGTGGAAACCCCGTCACGCCCGGTTTCAGTAATCCGGTGATCAGCGCTCATGCGGCGAATTCGCATGCCTTTTGGGGTATGTGGGAAGTGTCGTTCAATCCGACCGGTCCGAATTCCGCCGATGTGGAGATTGTCCCGATGAGGGGTGCGATGTTCAATGCGAATGTGCAGAAATTTCTCACTCCGCCGGAGGCGCCGATCAATCTTCTGACCTTTGATTTCCTTCCGGAGACCAACTTACCTGCCGGATATGTAAAGGTCAGGGTTGGGGGTGTCCATCCATTTGTGGGTGTACCCAGGTTTCGGGGATTTGATGCGCGGTTGATCTTTATGGTGGATGCATCGACTTATAGCGAGTACGATCCGGATATCCTCTACACAAAACCGATGACAAACGGACTGCCGACATCCGGCGCGTATCTTCTCAACCCCGACGGTTACACAAGATGGTGGAACTGTCCTGAATTCACCGATCCGGCGCCCATTTTTTCATATAAGCCATCATCGCTTGGTTCCGATCCAGGCCCGATAGCGACTCTGAATCCGTACAAATATTTCGCCGACGACCTCGACGAGGAAGATCCGGTTTCCGGGCTGCCTGTCGAGAATCGTGGATGCTTCTCAGCGGATGGGGACGCAAATTACAGGATTTATGAGATACAGTTCCCGACAGACCCGCTCAATTTTCAATTCAATCTCGCATTGGATGCAAGCTGGGCGCTTCCCGATTCATCCGGTTCTCCCGATTATCCCGTGGACAGTTTCCCTCCTGAAGCGCAGACACAGGAACCGTTTCTGGTCGAGGGAATTCAGACCGGCGGCGACGCGTTCTACACCGACAGCGCGAGCGGCGGAACGATTGAACTCGCCGTAACCGTATTTGACTGGCAGTCATATGGAACGCTGTCGGGTGTGCCGGAGGAGATAACGTCGATTTGGCTTGAGGGAGAACCGCTTGCGTATCCGGTTGATATTCTGCCGTTTGCGATTGCGGAACCCGGTCCGAATGCGGTGTCCAGTACATTCACCGCCGAGCTGGATAATTCATTCCTGAGCATAACCGGGGCAGGTGAGTTTATTTTCCTCGGAACAGTTGAATCCGCCGATCCGGACACATACATGCCGCAGATCGACGGCGGCGAGACGTTCATCTACCCCGACGAAATCCTGTCGGCATATTTCATGATGACGGTTAATGTCCTCGGCACTCCACCTGAATTTACAGTTATCTCTCCCAACGGCGGAGAAAATCTTCAGGTGGGAACGGATCACCTGATCAAGTGGTCGGGTGGAGAGGCATTCGATACAGTCATGCTTGAATATTCGAAGGACGATTTTGTATCCGATGTCAATTTAATTATCGACAGCGTTGAAAACTCAGGATCATTTTTATGGGAGAATATTCCCGACGATCCATCGGAAACAGTGAAAGTCCGGGTAAGTGCGGACGGTGCTCCAGCGATTAACGATGAATCGGATGAATTCTTCATAATCTGCTCTGAGGGTCCCGATGAGAGGCTGGTTTATCGCGGCGATGGTCCCGATACGGGCATGCATATTTATTCAATTGATCCTGAGGGATTGACTGAACCTGAACAATGGACTTTTGGGGCAGAATTTGCGTTCAGGGAGTGCGCCAAGTTATCACCGTGCGGACAATATATTCTGTATACATTCTGCAATATCGCGATCAGCGATATCCGGCTGATAGATGTTGTAACCGGTGAGGAGCTTAAGGTAAATCCGCCGGGATTGCAGGCGGTGTACGGCGACTTCTCGCATGACGGCACGAAGATAGTCTGTGCTGCGGATGATGTCTGGTATGGACCGCACGATCTCTGGACCGTGGACTACAATGGACAAAATGCCGAGCAGTTGTCCTTTGGAGCGGATGTCTGGGCGCCGGAGTATAACATCGACGATACAAAAATTTATTATTCGGAATTTGGACCGTCGGAGTTGCGCATTTACGATGTTGCGACCGGAACAATTGAAAACTACACTGATAACGGTTCATGGAACGATAATCCGGTCGGTGACAAGGTCGACGGGACGCATATCGCGTGGGCCACATCCGTCGGCAGCAGTTGCCGTCGTGTTTATATTTCCCCGATCACTTCGTGGGATCCCCCGGATTTGATTATCGATTTTGATAACTGCATACGATCGCCGTGCTGGAGTCCCGACGGGACGAGGATGGTTGTCGATCATGGCGGGTTTGATGCGAGCGAGATAGGGATCTATGACTTCTCCGATGATACCTGGCACGATATCACCGATAACGCGTGGGGCGATTACCAGGTCGACTGGGGAATAATGGTCCCGCATTGATGATTGATTAGATTGATTTCAACAGGGGACACCTTTTTTTCGCTATGCGAAAAAGAAGGTGTCCCCGTTTTTAATCCGCGTTGTTTTTAATTCCCCATTTTACATGGACTGGATTTGTTGATTAATTTAGATCAATTTTAGAAAGTAAAAATTTATTCATGTCCGGGGACATTTTATTTTTGCCTTCTATGACGATGAATTAATCAACGATGTTCGAGGCAAAAAAAAGTGTCCCCTAAACCGAAATAATCAAAGTTCAAAAACCGAAATAATCAAGGGAGCGGTTCGAATATTTTTTTTAATTTACCAATTGCCGTCGGGGGGGATTTTTATCAGGTACGCGTCGCCGCCGCCGTGTCCCACGCGATATTCCCAGCCGGGACCGGGATCGAAATCAACAAGCTGCGTGAACTTCCCTGCGACAAATGCGTTTCCGGAACCGTCCGCCGCTACCCCGTTTCCGTATTCGTAATCATCGCCGCCCCACGTGCGGGTCCACTGGTATTCGCCGTTCGGAAGGTATTTGCTGAGATAGACATCAAGGCCGCCGAGCGATTCGTGGTAGTCGGTATTATCCGTCGGATCGAAATCCACGAGGTTCCAGTGGAACTCACCGGCAATATAAATCTCTCCGTTGGATGCAACCGTCAAGTCTGTCGGATGGGCAAGCCCGAAACCCCATGTCCTTCCCCAATGATAATCCCCGGTCGAACTGTACGAGGCCAGATATGCGCAGGGACCATGACGCTCGTCCACGCCCGCGCCCAAATCGAAATCAACAGTTACATTATTAGAGATTTTACCTGTCACGTAAAGGTTGCCGTCCATGTCGACAGCAAGGCTGGTATAACCGGCGTCCCAGACATTCACTCCCAGGAATTTGCCGGTGGGGGCGAATTTGCTTAAAAATCTCCCGGGTTCATGTTCTTCGACTTCTGCGCCGGGATCGAAATCAGTGGTGTTGCTGACATATCCCGCGACATAGACATATCCCCCAATGTCGGCTGCGACAGCAGTAGCCCTGTCGTTATCTGCAAATGTATTCCCCGGACCGCCCCACGTTCGAGACCAGATATATTCTCCGTTCGGACCGATTTTAGTAAGGCAGGCGTCCTGCTTCCCATTCGGCCAGCGGAGATCCTCACCCTCCCCCGGATCGAAATCCGTTTGTCCGTAGAAGTATCCTCCAATATAGACATTATCGGAACCATCAACGGTCAGGCGGTAATAAATCAGGAACAAGTTCCAGGATATGCCCCATAAATAGTTACCATTTGGATCAAATTTACTGAGAGACTTTTTTCCCTCATGCAGATCCGTTCCAGGACCCGGGTCGAGATCGATAAAGTCACTGAAACTCCCCAGCACCAGGATGTTTCCATTACTGTCCACTACGAGATCAAAAGCGGAATCGGTGCCCGGACTGTCCCATGTGCGGGTCCAGATGAAATCCCCGTCAGTATTGAACTTGCTCAGATATGCTCCGCCTTTTATTGCGGTATGCTCATCCACGCCGTCCCCGGGATCGAGATCGACCGTTTTCCTGAATTGACCGACCACATAGATGTAGCCGTTATCGTCGACAGCAACCGCGCGCGCATAATCACTAACTCCCATTATATAAGCATCCGCGCCCCAGGTCCGCACCCATCCGTTTCTCGCGCCTACTTCGACCCGGTACAAAAACCACGCATCGATCTGCCCGAGATTCTGGTCCTCCTCCGTGTCGATAACCCGCACGAGCATCGGATATTCACCCGCGCCAACCCCGAATTCATTCTCCACCGTACCCATAAACATGTGAGTCTTGATGCCGACATCCTCGATATAATCGAGCTTGACTTCGCCTGCAAAAAGTTCGGGAGCCTCTAAAATTACAGCCGAGATCGTATCGAGTCCCTGGTGATCGAATACCTGCACCTCTATCGGCTGCGTTGTTCCCGCGACCGGCTCAAGGTTCGAGCCGAGCTGGACATCGACCCGGAACGCCTCAAGGCAGTTCGCGTCCGGCGGGAAATCCTCGACCGGATCGGTCACCTGCCCATCCACTTTCTGCCAGCAGCAGTCGACGGCATACCCGAACTTGAAACCTCCATCCGGGACCCCAAGCCAGACCGTGCGCGTCTCAGAACCCCCGGACTCGAACATGCGTCTCGGTGCTTCCCGACGGTAGGCGACATAACCGTTCAATGTGGAATCAAGCACGCCGTCGGCTGCTAATTTGCCGGGGATGTATTTGAATATTTTCGCACCGGGCTGGTTGTAATCGTATTCCAACGGATTGAAGAGAGTCGTGTAGCCGTTCGGAAGAAGCAGCCTTGGAATATTTCCATCCCACGCGATATACCTTCCGCACTCGGGAAAATGGTAATCCGCATCGGTTACGAAAACGCCGCGGACATCGAATCCGGTCAGTTTGGGATTGCCCGGGAACGGGTGGATCAGCGTGAGATCGACCGAGAGACGGTTATCGGGATATGGAACCAGGTTGGATATCGAAAGGCAGTACGTGCACGGGTCATCTTCAAGAAACCCTACAGCGTTGAGGTGCATCCCCGCCGATCTGACCGGAACTGCCGTTGCGGACAGGTGATCATCGGAGACGCTGACTTCCCAGATTCCCCAGAGGTGACGGTTACTCATCGCGCCGGAGCAGAGATTATTTTCAGCATGCAGGTTATCGGTATTTGTATTGGATGGAAATGTCGGATTGGATGAGCCCGAGCATCCGCAGATAAGGAGCGACAGAAAAATAGGGATTAGGAATTGAAGCAGCCGATGAGCCATCCGCCCGCTTACGGCGGGGTAATCATTGTGAACACATTTAAAATAGAGCATCCGTAGCACAGCACGGCAGTGCGTTGTATTTTCTGTCTCTAATGTTAGGGGGACGCACTGCCGTGCTGTGCTACGGTGTTTATTACCCTCATCAACGTGCCTTCCGATGATAAAGATATTTTTACAGGAATCTCCTATAGAAAAATGTTTTTTCATAAAATTAATTACCTGCCGTAAATGCGCTTTTTTGCCTACCACCAGACCAAATCGTGCGGCATTTTCAGTAAGTAGGCATCTGAATAGCTGGAATAGGGTCCTTCAGGTTTGCGGAATTCGGTCGTCGGGCCGGGATCGAAGTCAAACCATTCATCCGAGTAAGCACTAAAAGCATCACCCAGATAAACGTTCCCGAGATGATCCGATGCTATTGTATCGCCCATTCCCCAGGAATAGTCCCATGTTGCGACCCAGTAATAGTTACCGTCGGTATCGAATTTGCTTAAAAATCCCCCCCCAAAAAATTCATTGGATGTATGCTCGTCCACATCCGGTCCGGGATCGAAATCAACAGTTGTATGAATACAACACCAGTTCAAAAAGTTAAACATAAAGATAATCGTATG
>CBDUUJ010000066.1:0-9981 GCA_965370205.1 uncultured bacterium | reverse complement strand
GTCGATCCCATGAAGCTGTACCTCTCGCAGATATCCCTCGACCCGTCCGATCCGTTCTATCCGGTCACGCATCCGGCGGGATGGTCGAAGGAGCTGGCGGCGCAATACGGAAATTTCTGCACTCTGGGCTGGATGGAGGACACATGGGGGCTTAATGAAGGCCGTCTGGATGAGGCCGCGTTTATCGAGGAAACCGATGATTTCACCGACAAGCTTGAATCAATGGTGCTCGGGATGATCGAGGAGAAGGACGACGACTTCTTCATCGCGGTTTTCGAGGCGACCGACCGTAACCAGCACATGTTCTGGCGGTGCATCGATGACGGGCATCCGGCCTGGGATGAGGCGGAATCGAAAAGATGGGGTAAAACCATCGAGCAGACATACGAGCGGTTCGACCGGACGGTCGGCGAGGTCGCGAAAAGGCTGGATAATGACACAGTGTTCATCGTGATGAGCGATCACGGGTTCAATTCGTTCCGCAGGGCGGTCAATGTGAACACATGGCTGAGGAATGAGGGCTACCTGTATGCGGACCCGAAGGACTGCCGCGATGATTTCAGCATGAATGATCTCCAGCGATCCGGCACATTCTGGCCGGGGGTTGACTGGAGCAGGTCGAGGGCGTATTCGCTCGGTCTCGGAAAAATCTACATCAACCTTCGCGGACGCGAGTCGATGGGAACGGTCAATCCCGGACGGGAATATGAAGAACTCCGGGATGAGATAATCGGGAAATTCTCGAAGGTGATCGACCCTGAAACCGGCAAGCCGATTATCAGCGTAATCCACAAGGCAGACAGGATTTTTTCAGGGCCGAGGGTTCCCGATGCGGGCGACCTTGTTATCGGCTTCGATGTCGGCTACAGGGTAAGCTGGCAGACATCGCTTGGTGGATTTCCGCCGGATGTCATCGAGGACAATAAAAAGAAATGGTCGGCGGATCATTGCTCGGTGAATTCCGAATTCGTGAAAGGCGTATTTATGTCAACCGAACAGTATGGGGTTTTCTCCAGTAAAGCCCGCCCTGAAATCATCGACCTTGCCCCCACAATACTGCGTCATCTGGATGTCGATATTCCGAAAGATATCGACGGCGTTGCGTTGCAGGAAAAGTAAATTTTTCATATGGATCGAATGGATCAATGAGTCAAGGGGACTGGCACACAATTTTACCGTACCAAAATCGTCAATTCATCAATAATGTTCATACGGTAAAATTGGGTGCCTGTCCCCGATGGTCAGTATTTCCTCAATTCCCCAAGAACTTTATACCGCCAGATTAATCTGAAATATCGCAACACCGTTCTCATAACTCTCAATTTGCTTGCGCCGCCCTTGAGATCATAGCGAAGAACAAGCGGGACCTCCCCCACTTTCGCTTTGATATGCGACAGTTTTACGAGTATCTCCGCCATGCAAACAAAATTCGGCTCGTCGACAAAATTGTCGCCGTAAACCTCCATCGCTTTCTTCAGAATCCGCGCTGAATAGAGACGGAACCCGCATGTGTAATCCTTTGCGCCACTCACATGGAATGTGAGGTCCAAAAGAGCGCTTGCGCCGCGAGAGAGAATTTTTCGATGCATCGCAAGCCCGATCTCCTCGCCTTTATCATCATCTTCAACGCAGTAGCGGCTTGCGATGACAACATCCAAATCGTCATCAAGCTGTTTTTTTCTCATGCGGATGGCAAGCGACGGGGTTTGCGTGTTGTCGGCATCGAGCGCCACGACAGCGTCATTGTCGGAAATTGTCGTCGCCAGATGATTGAACCCGGTACGCATCGCGCGACCAAGTCCCTGGTTCGGGGAATGCGTGAGAACGGTCATCGGGATTTTCTCCGACCATTCCAGGAGAATTTCCGGAGTCCTGTCGTTCGACCCGTCGTCAACTACAACGACATGCCAGTTCTCATCCGGGAATTGAAGACCGGATATCGTCTGGAGAACTTTTGGCAGGTCGTTCTCCTCGTTGTATGCAGGCAGAAGAAAATAAATCACGGTTTCTGATCGCGGTGATTATAGCAGGAATGGTGCTACAGGGAATAACTCGATGGACAGATATCCCGGTAATCGCACCATGCGCATATCTTTTCATCCGGCGTGGCGGGGAAATCGTTTTTCGATGATGCAGTCGAGAGAGCATGAACAGCATCGATTGCATTTTTCAGAGTGGAATCAGTGACGGGAACGGGAACATCTAAGCCCGGGTCAAGATAAATAATATGAGCCTCGACGGATTCAGCAGGGATCATTCTCCGTCCTGAAGCCAGGTGCGCATACAGGGCGAGTTGCAGACTGTAATATTTCGAGTGTGATTCAGCCCGATCCGGGTCGACTGCTCCGGATTTGTAGTCGATAACGATCAGCCTGTCGTCGCATTCGGCATGGAGATCAATAGTGCCCAGAATGACCTCGTCCGTTTCAGCGATCCGTCCCATCAGACGGAACTCACGTTTTGCAGTGCATTTTTTTAACAGATCGAAAATCGGAAGTTTCAAAGTTTCTGAAATCATGCGGGTTAATTTATCCGCGTATTTTTCGGCATCCAGACCGCTTCCCTCAAGGAGCGATACGGCTTTCTCACGGATCATATCGGAGGTTGCATCGAACGGGATCAATTCCATTAGTTTATGTGCGAGAGTGCCCCATTCGCTTGCGGGAAGCTCGAACGTTTCCGCATGATCAATATCATGATCGGGAGCGTCCTCTTCATCGGATTGTTCGAAGGATGATATCTGCGGGAGAAATTTTTCAATCCCCATACACCGGGGAACATTCCAGAGCGTGCGATACGCGTACATCCTCGGGCATTTTTCAAATGATGCTATTTCAGTTACTGTAACGAGATATCTATTCGCAGTTGGATCGGGAAGCGCGGTAATCGAATCCAGCTTATTCCGGAGCCGTTTTACCAATTCCGGATCGGGTTCTGTTTCAGTTTGAATATTTGACAGCGGTCGGGTTTCACCATGAAAAATTCTTCTCACTATCACCGGTGCAATTTTTTCGTTTGCCTGCTGCGAAGTGGTCATGCAGTTCAGGTCCTGAGCGCCTGTGTCTTTATCCAACGGAGTTCCAAGCAATGACCCGCCTTCGATAGCAACCGTATTGTTTAATTGCGCAAGCCAGCTCGATGATTCATAACCCCACTTGAGCTTATTTTCTTTTTTTCCCTTACCTTTAATTTCCTTTTCCTTGATCGAACCGGACAGTATCAGATATTCCCTCGGACGGGTGAGCGCGACATAAAGGACACGCTGCTCCTCCGAATCCTCCGCCGCCTTATGCAAATCCCTGACAGTGTGATATCCCGCAGGCGTATCGGAATTGCCGGTCGATGGATTGAGCCATTTGAAAGCAAGACCATGATTCTTATCCCATAAAATCTCCGAACTCCTGCCGCCTCCGGGCTTCACGCTCAAATTCGCAAGAATTACGAGCGGCCATTCGCGACCCTTCGCCTTGTGAACCGTCACCAGCGTGACCGCGCCATCCGACCCGGACGGTGCGACACTTGCCTGGAATTCCTCCACATCCTTCGCTCGAAGCCATCTGATATATTCAACCGCCGACAGTGGATTGAACAGGCCTGCATCCGATCTGAGAATGTCCAGCAATTTTTCGATATTCGCGCGAAGGTTCCGCCCTCTTTCAAGCGCAAAGACGCTTTGCAGATATCCCGATAAAACAAGGGCTTTATCAACCAGTTGATGAACCGGCACCCGTCCGGCGGAATTCATCAACGGGACAAACCAACTTCTGAAATTCGCGATTCGACGGTTGTCAGTTTCATCCCGGAACTCAATTTCATCAATCGCGCCGGACCAGTCCCGACCGCTCGAACGATCTGCAATTTCCAAAAGGCCGGAATCCGAAATCCCCACCCACGGACTTCTCAGGAGCACGGCCCAGTCGAGATTTTCGGGAGCCTGGGAAAGACAGCATAGAAGCGACACAATATCCGCGACCTCCGGCGTATCCCAGAATCCGCCGCCGGACTCGGTGACATACGGAATTCCAAGCTGCGAAAACGCCTCCTCGTACAGCGCGAACACTGATTTTTTTCTCATGAGAACCGCGCAGTCGCCCCATTTGATCGGTCGAAGAACGGGATTACCGTCCCGATCTGTATCGCTGACAGGAATTTTGAGATCGCGGACGATTTCAGAGACCCGCCGGGCAATTACAACAGCTTCCCTTCGGCGACCGGTGTCGGTATCGTCGGCGATGATTAAATTCAGCTCAATCCTCGGTTCATCGGACTTGCTTTCATTTAAATACGGTATGTGCGAAGCCTTCAGGTCCGTATGCTCGATATCATTTTCCACGCCCCAGATTTCCGTGAAAATTCGATTCGCGAAATCAAGCAGTTCGGGCCGTGATCGGAAGTTCTCGTGCAGGATGCGGTTCCCGGCACCCTCACGGTCGATCTCCTTTAATTTCCCGCGAAGGTCCCTGAGAAGCGTGAAATCGGCATTGCGGAAACCGTAGATGCTCTGACGTTCATCGCCGACCACGTAGAGATTCGCCGGCAGGTTGTGTTCGTCGGTCGATTCCCGCGAGAGAGTGAAAATCAATTCCTGTTGAAGCGGGTTTATATCCTGGTATTCATCAACAATGACATACTGGTATTTTCTGTGGTAATGATCACGGATTTCGCTGTCCGACTTAAGAAGCCTGAGAGCATCGATCTCGCAATCCGCGAACGAAAGGACATTAAAACTGCGACGGGCATCGAGGAAGGCGTTGTGGAAATCGACGAGCGCGTACGCCAGCGCCTCACGCGGACCCACGAGGCGTCTCTCAAGATCGATGCTTATCAACAGCTCGGATTGTTCGAATGCTTTATCTTCTTTACTTGTAAGATGGCTCCGAAGCAATCTTACAATTTCATTGGCTTCTCCCTGAGTACCTTTTTTAGTTCCGAAAAGTTTCCATCCCGCGATCGCTTTCAGGATCGGATCGTTCCAGTCAAGAGGATCATTCTCCATCCATTTTTCAACAGCGGGGAGATCGCCAAGAACAGTTTTTGCCTTATCGGCAAATGCGGCTTTGCTTTCCTCTCCGATCTTTATTGTTTCCCGGAGCAGTTCGTCAAATCCTGACATCTCATTCAGCAAATGATCGAGTGTCTCGCGATATTTTTCATCCGCTGCCCTGCGCAATTTTTCAAGCAGTCCATTGATGTCGGATACATCTCCGGTGTCGCGACCAACCAGCAGGCTCGGGATATCAACCGCCTGACGGGTCATCAGACAGGAATCGAGTGCGTAGAATATTTGCGGCCAATCCTGCGCATTGATTCCCTTCGCCAGGTCACTCCATAATTTATGCGGCGGACTATCAAGCCATCGCTCGAAACAATCCCTCGCGACTTTCTCGCCAAGCTCACGTTCTCGATCCGGCTCGATTACCTGGAAGTTCGGATCGATCCCGGACTCGTTCGGGTGATCTCTTAACAGACGCTGCGCGAACGCATCCAGTGTCTCAATCGCCGCATCCGGAACATGGCTCGCGGCCTCATTAAGCCAGTCCCTCTCGAATTTGTCGTCCGTTTCACTCGCAAGTTCCTTCAATCGTACTGCGATCCGCTCCGACATCTCGCTCGCCGCCTTGCGTGTGAATGTGAGAACGAGAAGGTCGCGGATATCGACACGCTGCCCGGCGACCATTTTCCCGGCGACAGTTTCACTAAGCACAGTAGTCTTTCCCGTGCCGGCGCCGGCGGCTACGACGATCACACCGATGGGAATCTCTGTCGCGCGTATCTGGGTTTCGGTGAGATCAATCGCCATCGTCCTCACCCCCCTCGCCATAACCTTCATCGCCTGTGAACCGGAACCGGCAGAGATCCCGATAGGGGCATTTAATTCCGCATTTAATTCTGCTAACCGGATTGGGATTGATGTCGCCGCGTGACAGCCTGTTTACAAGGTCGGCAATCACAACTCTCGCATTATCAAGATGTTTTTCAATTTCCAGATCACTATCTCTTCGGAAATATTTATCATCAAATCCCGAGGACAATTCCGGATCGAAAATTACCTTACCTGCGCCTTTTATCGCGATTATTTTTAGCGGAAAGAAACACGCGACCGCGATATCCAGACCAAGGCCATACTTCACAAGCGCGATATAACAGGCGAGCTGAAAATCACGAACTTCCTTAAGGTCTGAAACACTCGCTCCCGTCGAACTCTTGTAATCCGCAACCAGCGCGACATCGCCGTTCTTTACATCAACACGGTCGATTCTCCCGCCCAGGATTATTTTCAGATCGCTGTTTATTTCGAACTCAACCGGATCGTACCCTTCTCCTCCATGCCGTTTTCTGCGGCGATCCTCCGAATCAAAAACAAGCTCGGCATATTTTTGTTCATAACCGACCGGCTTGACATAATCTCTTTCAAATTCCTCGAAACGCCTGAGAGCATCTACAATCTGAGCGATCCGCGCCTCGGTCAGCGACCCCGGCACAATCAACCTGTGTTTTCGAACCGCCACGCGGACGAGCGATTCAAAATCATCCTGCGTCTCCCCGAGAAACCATTTCGCAAGCGCGTCATGAGCGATCGTGCCCCACAGAAGCGCGGAAAAGCCGTCGCTGACACGATCACGGTCCGATTCACGAAGGCCGAGAATCCGTTTCGCAAAAAACCTGTACGGGCACTGCGCGAGATGATTCAGGTCGGTCGGGGAAATCGGATGCTCCGGAGATCCGCATGCGCCATGAACCAGCACATCACTATCTGAAAATCGGATTGATTCATAGTGCGAGTGAGTGAGGACATCTTCAATCGGATGTCCATATTCAGTTAAAAGAACTTTCGCAAGATCGGGATCGTCAATTCCATTTTCGAGAGCGATCGCCGCGATGTCCGACGCGTAAACAGCGTCATCGGGATCGACCGGCGGAACATGCTCGACAGGATCGGGATCATCATCTCCGCAAATCCATTCGATCATTTTTTCGAGAGGCCCGGATGGAAGAAGCGGCGAGCCTTTAGAATCGTGCACCGGACATGTCAGGATCAATCGATCGCGCGCGCGTGTGACAGCGATACGAAATTCAGCTTTCCTGCGCTCCTGAAGTTCATCATACGTGGGAAGAGGCGGATCGAGATTCTCGCGGATATGATCGGGCAGAAACGGATTCGGGGTCTGGCGGTGCGGGAAATATTCGCGTGCAAGTCCCGCGACCATCGCGACCGGAACTCCCCATGTACGGGCGCCGGGAAGAGTCACGGCGTTCACGCAATCGCGCGATCGGTCGAGCGGTCTTGATCTCACGCGCCGCAATTCCGAAAGAAGAAACTCCGCAATCCCGCGTGAATCCAGCCTGGCATCGATATCGTTCAATACCCGCGCGGATTCCATCAACGTCGATCTTGTTTTCTCCCATGCCCAGGCTTCCGACGCGATAAGCTCATCGGGAAGATTCACCCACCCCGGTCGAATTCTTTCACCCGCAAGTTTGAGAATCCCTTCGGTGAATTCAATCGCATTTTTTTCATCATGAAATGAGAGCTTGTCGATCTCGTTTAAAAAAACTCTCGTCTCGCTGCCAGCCCAGTCAAGCCACGATTTCCGCGACCCAAGCCGCCATTTTGATTTCGTCTGGACTACCGCCTTCTTTATTTCATCTGACGGGATACCAAACACGGGATTCGCAATAAGAGCACAGACCGACTCATCGCTCCAGTCACCGGACATGACGCTGAGAAGCGCATCCAACGCCGATCCGCAGCAGGTCTCAATCAACGGCTCGTCAACATAAAACCGCAGCGGAATTCCGGCTCTCTGGAATTCGGTGGCGAGAGTCGCGCGGAACCGTCCGAGATTCGGAGCCATGATCGCAATATCCGAATATTTACAGCCATCGGCTATACACTTCGTTACTTCACGAGCAAGGACCGCAGCCTCGGTTCGCGGATCGTTCGCACTGATAATCCTGATTCGATCCTTTTTTTTTTCCTTTGAAAAACTCGACGGGGGTTCAGCGTGAATGTCCCACGAACTCACATCCGAAAGCCAGCCGATATCCCCGCGCTCCGACCATCTCGAACCCGACTCCGGCTCCTTTTCAACAAATCCGATCTCTCTAAATTTATCCAAAAGCTCACCGGATGGATGCTGATCGGGATCGATAGCGGTCATTGATATTGAAGCATTGCCGATCAAAGCCTCAATGATCCGCCATTCCAAAGGCTGGATCTCCGTGAACCCATCGATGAGGATAATATCCCATTCACATTTCAATGCCGCATCGCAAGCGGATTTCAGAACGTCCTGCATGTCCGCTTTCCCGTTATTCCCGAGCCATTTCTCCCAGAGTTTCATCGCGGAAAAGAGAACCGAATTTTTCAGTTCGGAAATGGTGAGAGAGCTGTGACCGATCCTTCTAAGGTCGAGAACCGATTTCGCAAGCGCCGCCTGTCCGCCGGGTGTTAAAAGAATTTTCGATTTTCCGTAATCAAGAACACCCTCATTGATACATTTCGTAATAAGAGCGCGGCAGTGCGCGGGTCCGGCGGACGGCATTCCCCCAAGCGATCTCACGAGCGATCCCAGCGAATGAATTCCGGTATCCGAAAATACTCCGGGAGTTTTTTCAGGAGGATAAATCGCGAGTATATCGCGGACATGTTCGCGTGCGGTGGAGTCGGGAACTATGAGGAGCACGTCATCTTCCCGACCTTCCCGGACAGCGTCATGGAAGACACCGAGAAGCATCCGGGTCTTGCCGGAACCGGGTCGCCCGACGTATGCGATTCTGGAATTGTTCGATGTCATTTCCGTTGATTTATATAACAGGCCGGTAAGGATACCGGCGATACAGCCGGCTGGAAGCCAGCGCTACAATTTGCCGGAAGCCAGCGCTACAATTTGCCGGAAGCCAGCGCTACAATTTGCTGGAAGCCAGCGCTACAATTTGCTGGAAGCCAGCGTTACAATCCGCCGGAAGCCAGCGATACATTATGAATCATAACAAATTGTTTGCATACGGGGTTACGTTTCCCACAGACCGTCGGTCCATTCCTCATCCAGTCCGCTGCGAGCCTCCTCATACTGCACCATTTCGTCCGCATCCATCCATTCCTCGAACTCATCCTCAGTCATAATCCGGACCAGGCCCTCGTTTATCAGGGCATCGATCAGCGAATCAGGCTCCGGAAAACCTCCCGGTTTCCCAATCTGTTCCTCAAGCATCAGGTGAGCCTTGTATGCGCGCGAGCTTGGATAGATGGCATCCAGAGGGAAATCCGGATCGATATCCTCCTCGTCCTCGATTCCCCAAACATCGGCGATACGTTCCAGTATCTCTCCGGCTGTGCCGTTCACTTTCGGAGACTCATCAAGCTCCGGGAAAAGTGCATCCATCTCAATTGCGAATATTTTATGTTCGTCCATCCCAGAATCATCCCGCAGGGGTTAAAATAATTTTACCCGGTTTCAAAAGACTTGTCACATTAGAAACAACTAAAAATGCTATAAAAAAACTATCAGGATTCAGCGATTTTGAATCAATGCGATTAAACCAATCCGGGATACATCTCCGGAATTATTCCTCCAGGCTTTTCTGGTACGCCCGTTCGATTTCCTCGAACAGCCCGATCGTCTCCATCGCTTCCTTCTCATCAAGCAATTCGATAGCGAAACCGGCGTGAACGATCGCCCAGTCGCCCAACTTAGCATGCGGCACGAGAGCAATCGACGCCCTGACAGATACGCTGTCGACAGAGCATACAGCCATGTCTCCATCGATTTCGGTTATTTCCATTGGAATCGCAAGACACATGATTTTCTTCCCGATACCCCCACCGGCAACCTATGGATATTTTACTCTAAACAACCGCAGTTTTCAGAGATTTCGGGGACACTTTTTTTTGCCATGCAGATATTTGATTAATTCATCGTCATAGAAGGTAAAAACAAAATATATCTTTCGGGGACACCTGCATTTCGAAGACGAAAT
>CBDUUJ010000065.1:0-10002 GCA_965370205.1 uncultured bacterium | reverse complement strand
CCGGCAAATTCCATTGTTATGGTTGCTTTCGATTTCGACACGGCAAATGACACGGATATGTACAGCCTGTCTCTTGCCATCCTGCGGCAATGCTTCGACAGGGACCTTCGAGTGCTGGCATTTACATTATTGGACAGTCCAGCCATTTTCATGGAGGATATTCTCCCGAAAGATGAGGTTGATGAAGAAGGCAAAGAAGCCGAGGAGAATGGAGAGGAAGTTGTAGAGAAGCTCCCGATCGCACTTGAGTACATAACCAGCCTTCCTGAAGAGGCGGATGAGTATCTTGAGCACTTTACGCAGGCGCAGCTTGACTGGCTCGCGTACCTTGTCGCCGGGTACTTTGGTGAGGATGTTGATCCTTCAGGCCTCGATATTGATGAAGCCTGGCTGGAGCGTGTTCTCTCCCAGTCGGTTGCCATAACCTGTATTGAGACAGCCTTCGTACAGATGGACCTGGAGTATGACATTGAATATGGTGTCGACTTCGTTAATCTGGGCTATGTGGAAGCTGATGATCAGGTTATTAAGACCGCGACCGAGGTCGATTATGTGATCGATATCACAGCCGGCGGCACTGCAGAATGGCTTGCTGGAAATCTGCAACCTCAAGGTATTTTTATCGGAGTCGGTTCGACCCATGAAACCGCTGATGGGTACGTGGAGTTGCTGGAACCTGAAACAGAGGAGAATGAGGATGGCGAGTTTATTATTGTCGGTCCCAGGATGATTGACGGGATGATCTGCGGACTTCCAAGTGTTGCCGAATACGAAGAACTGATCGGTCATCCCGGAAAAGCCGCTGAGGTTCTTCCGATTATTGGCGATTACAGTATTCCCGCTAATTTCAAAGTCCAGGATCGAGCCAATGATGAAGGTGGCGGCTTTGCGGTCCGATGGGATTCAAGTGAATCCCTTGGCGATGTCACTATCGAATGGGGAACTGATCCCATCTCAGGTAATAATGTTGAGTCACCCGCATTCGAGTACAGGATTTATCATTCCGACTCCGGCGAAGCCGAAACCTGGAATTTGATCGATGCCATATCTCCGACATCAAATTATATATGGCAGGCTCCGAATTACTTCGGATTCTTCCTTTCAGATAACAGGCACGGCACGAACGAGCACTTCACATTCTACGAAAACAACTATCCTGCAAAGGGTGTCCACAGTTACGGCATTGAATATATCGGTATGCCGGTGACGAGAGGTCTGGATACTCTCGATGATGTGGATTACATCATTGTCCTGTCGGATGGAATAACTGTTAACGACTGGCTCGAACATGCCGCGGAAAGCAAAGGTATCCCCATGGCTGTGGGATGTCCCACGGATGTGCGGAGTCAACTTTCCCAGTTGTTTGATGCTGACAGAATCAATGGCCTTATTGCCGGACCCGAAGAAGCGGATCAGTATGAATATCTGCTCGAGATTGAGTTGAACGGCGGAGTTGCTCCGGAGACACCTTCCGAGGAAACCGAAGAAGCTCCTGTTTCTGAGGGTGAAGAACCTGAAGAGGAACTTCCGCAGACTTTCACAGTCGATTTCGAAGGTAACCTCATCGCTGCTCTGCCGATTATGAGCGGATTCACTATCATTGAGGTTGTCGACGAAGAAGCAGCCAAGCCTGAGGAGATCAATCCATCCGTGCAGGCGGTTTTCGACTTCATCAAGGATCTTGAGCCTGGTGCTCATGTGCTGATCGCTGTCGATTACGGCGAAGCTGAGATGGATGAGCTTCTGCCGGTAACCGAAGCGATTTACAAGCACTGCTTCCGAAAAGCAATGAGAGTGGTTTCAATTTCCCTGGCGGGAGATGGAGCCGATGAAGAAGCACCGAAACCCGCACTAATAGCGTTCGATGGGGTTGCTGAACTGACGGGCGCGGCCTACGGGATCGATTTTGTCAATCTTGGTTACCATGAAGGTGGGGCTGAAGTTATCGATTCCATGGGTAATGATATCCGGGGAACTTTCCCTGCTGACTATGATGGTAACTCCACAGACCCGAATCTCCTGCTGATCAACGCAAATGTCTATGATGAATCGATCCAGGATTATGGATCACTGACGGTCTATTGTAACCTGCGACCGTTCGGTGGAGATAAGGTAGAGCTGAATTTTTCACCCCCCAAAAAGAATGAGGTTCGGGACCCATGGGATAATCCTTTTGAAACGACGACTTCATCTGTCGATCTCATGAAGGTTAAAACAACCGCGGATTATTACATTCTGTTCACCGCTGCGGTTCGTGGGCATGATACGGTTGTCCTGGGTGTTCAACCTTCTGAGGACTCGAAGGGCAACCCAACAATAGGCGCCGAGGGTGGTGAGAGTTCCGTACCGGATAATCGTGATGAGCACTGGTTCCGGGCTTATGCAGTTTCGGTTGGATACCTGCTGCCGGGAGGAGCGGATTTCCCGCCTGATGAGTGGCAGGTCGGTTCCGCAATAGGACCTGTCATTGCAGACGCGAATATGTGGAACTGGTCGAGAACAAACACCGCTCTCTGGTCTCTTCTGATATGCCTGGCGGTTATGGTCTATATAATCATGGCCAGGGGCGGAGCGAGTTTATTCCTCAGACGTATCGCCGGACTGGACCATGTCGAGGAAGCTATCGGACGAGCCACTGAGATGGGTCGCCCGATTCTCTACACCACCGGTCTGGGTTATGTTTCGGATATCGCGACGATTGCAAGTCTCAACATCCTGGGGCAGGTTGCCAGGAAAGTGGCGGACTATGAAATCCGCCTTTTGGTTCCGTCACGAGACCCGATTGTCATGGCGGTCTGCCAGGAGGTTATCCAGGAAGCCTATATAGACGCGGGACGTCCCGATTCCTATAACAAGGACGATGTATTCTTCCTTACGGATGACCAGTTCGCGTACACAGCCGCGGTCGACGGTATTATGGTACGCGAAAAACCTGCGACCATCTTTTTAATGGGCATGTTCTACGCCGAGAGCCTTCTGCTGGCTGAGACTGGCGCATCCACGGGTGCGATCCAGATCGCCGGTACGGACGCTCTGGCGCAACTGCCTTTCTTTATTACTGCATGCGATTACACATTAATCGGAGAGGAGCTGTATGCCGCCAGTGCCTACCTGAGCCGAGAGCCATTGCTGCTCGGTTCGCTCAAGGGTCAGGATTTCGCGAAGCTGGTCTTCATGATCATGACTTTCGTGGGCACTATTGTCATTATGTTAAATGACAAGTGGGAATTTTTTCAACAGCTCTTCCAGGCCTTTTAGGAGGTGACGACAAATGCATCTAATGAAAAAACACTTTCCAATAGCCGTTGCCTTCATTATGGGCGTTCTGATGTTTTTCCAGTTCTTTATTCCTACACGATTTTCAAATAACTTTCTTGAAGGCGTGACTCAGTGGAACAGGATTATCGCCGGTTTCGCGCTTCTTCTGGGGATTTATTCGCTTCTGAATCATCATTATCACAAACTCCGTCGAAAAGTCCCCGGCTGGGGATTCAGCGTCGTCGTTTATGTCGGATTCTTCGCGATGATGCTCGCCGGGTTTATCTGGGGAATTACGAACCCGCCCCCGGATGTGCTTCGTGACCCGGCAACCGGCGTTGTTGTCGGACAGGTGCAGGAATACGTCCCGTTTATGTGGATATACCAGAACGTATTCGTGCCCATGCAGGCCACGATGTTCTCGATCCTGGCCTTCTATATCGCGTCCGCCGCGTATCGCGCGTTCCGTGCACGAACCAGGGAGGCAACTGTATTGCTCCTTACGGCAATTGTTGTAATGCTCGGTCGTGTTCCTCTGGGAGCGATGTTGATCCCCTGGAGACCGTTCGGCGGTGAGGTTGAGTTCCTTCCATGGCTTACTGAATGGATTCTCAATAATCCCTCGATGGCCGCTCAGCGCGGTATCATGATCGGGATCGGTCTCGGCATGATCGCCACTTCGCTGAGAATCATTTTCGGAATCGAACGAACCTACATGGGAGGTGGTGACTAATGGCAGATCAGGAAAAAGGCAAGGACCAGGAAAAAAAGAACTGGATGGAGATTGCCGCAACTCTTGACCGACGCTGGATTTTCATACTTGTGGCGATATCAGTTGTTATCCCGATTATTATCGGCGCTATCACCGGCGTGTCGCTGCCTGTCAACATAAGCCCGTCGGTACAGTCGGCATATGACCATATGGACAGCCTTCCTCCAGGTTCAACAGTGATGATAGTCCTTGACTATGATCCCGCGAGTGAGGCCGAGCTTTATCCGATGACTCTGGCCCTGTTTCGTCATTGTTTCGATAAAGATCTTAATATCCTCTCGTTCACTATGTGGCCCAACGGCGCTGCCTTGATCGAACATGCATTTGACGAGATGAAGCTTGAGTATGAAATCGAATCCGGAGTTGATTTCGTGAATTTCGGATACCAGGTCGGCGGTGCGCTGGTTATCATCGCTGCCGGACAGGATATCAAGTCCGCGTTTCCCACCGATTATCGAGGCAAGTCATCGGCCGGTATGCCGATTCTTGAGGGTATCGACAGCCTGGGTGATCTGCCGTATATTGTCGACCTGGCCGCAGGTTCCACTGTTGACTGGTGGATCGCATACGGCGTCCAGCGGTATCACTTTACATTGGGCGCAGGATGTACGGCTGTTTCGGCCACGCAGTATTACCCGTACCTGAACACCGGTCAGATTAACGGACTTATCGGTGGACTGAAAGGCGCGGCTGAGTACGAGCAGCTTGCCGGACATCCCGAACGAGCACTGGCTGGTATGACCGCGCAGTCGAGCGTGCATGCACTGATTGTTGCACTCGTCATAATCGCAAATATTTTCTATTTCATAACAAGGAAAAGGAAATAAGGTGAGCCGACATGGAAACTCTAACAACTTCACAATGCATAGGAATTATTATCGCCGGCTTGCTCACATTGATGATGTACTCATTCCTGTACAAGGACAATGTGTTCTACAAATTCGGTGAGCATTTATACGTCGGTGTATCGGTCGGCTACTTTGTCAACATAACGTGGTGGAACGTGCTCCGTCCCCAGTTTGTAATCCCGTTTTTCTTCCAGAGGGACTTTATTCTCATTATCCCTGCGATTCTGGGAATAATGATGCTGATGCGTTTCGTCAAGCAGATCGCGTGGATGAGCCGGACGCCGTTGGCATATATTATCGGGATGGGCTCCGGGCTTGCCATTCCGGCGATTCTCAGCGCAAATATCCTGGAGCAGCTCAACGCCACGGTCCGCCAGTTATGGATCACTCCGGTTGATCCGGGAAGCGGAATATGGTGGTGGGGCACACTCAGCCTCTGGCTGATCTTTCTGGGTGTTCTCAGCGTGCTGTTCTATTTCTATTTCTCAATCGAGCACAAGGGCATTGTAGGAAAGCTCGGTACCATAGGAATCTGGTTCATCATGGTTTCATTCGGCGCCGCTTTCGGTTACACGGTAATGGCTCGTGTCAGTCTTCTGATTGGACGAGTTCAGTTCCTTATCGATCAGGTGCCTGGTGCTTTCAGAACATTATTTGGCGGGGGCGCATAGCCTTCGCCATTCAATCCTGGGAATTTACAAGCCCCGTCTTCACCGGCGGGGTTTTTTCGTTGTATCAGAGTCGCGGTTTTGATGATGGATTAATTCAAACTTATTAAATGGAATGAAGTTTGCATCAATCTGATTGAGGAACAGGAAGAAGACACCACGGGAGGCATAGATAAACCGGTACATGCGGTATCGGGGGATTATTGTTTTGGACTGATCAAAAGACATTTTGTCCAATTCAGGATGCAATAGAGACAAAAAATCCCATGGAGCCGTTCCGACCCTAAAACGCCCATTTCTTACCATAATTTTAATTTAATCGGCAAAGTTTCGATTGTGTAAGAACCGGGTTGGAAAATAATCCCCAAATCGGATTACCACTGATAAAGCCGGATTCAGAAGCTTGAGATGTATTTTTAACTGTCTAAATCCAACTGTTTCGTGTTTGGAATCATATGTGCACATTGTGTTTTGATGAAATTGACTGGCGGGTATGGCATGAAAAACAGACGGACAAATCCACAACGGCATGTGGCGCTCAGGCTTGGAGAGCGCAATTATACATTTGATATGTTCTGTGTCCGGGAAATTATCTTTGCACCGGACCTTGAGCCAAGTCTGGATGGTCCTGAGATGCTTATCGGGACATTCAGGAGTTCGCATGGTCCGCTTCCGGTACTGGATATTCTCAACCGTCAGCCTGACGAGTGTTATCTGAATTGCATGGCAGTAGTGATACTGACGGAATCGGAACATGTCGTCTGCCTTCTCGTGGATGACCTTCTGGATATCGTTGAGTTCGATTCATCGACTGCGTCCCCGTGCCCGGATGGCGCTAATGGAGTGCCGGATGAACTCATCCGGGGCGTAGTAACAATAGATAATACGGATTATTTCATGCTCGATTTATCTCAGATAATCTCATCCTGGCTCGGTTGCGCTGAAAAAAAGGCTTCCGGGACTGGTGAGGATTTATCGGAGATATAGAGCATTGAATATAAATATTAAGAAACCATGACGCCTTTAAAAAAGCGCAGATATGGAGGAGCAAACACATGAATTACCTCAGGGATTATCGAGTTAAGAAACTCATGACCCAGAAGGAACTGGCGAAAGCCAGTGGAGTGAGCCAGGTTACCATCAGTTTCATTGAGAACCAGCTTTCGGAGCCGATGGAGCTTACAAAGCAGAAACTGTCCCGTGCGTTGAAGGTTCCGCCGGAAAAACTTTTCCCGCCGAAGAACCAGCGCAGACGTGAGCATGTAATGGGCCTCTGACACGCTTCTCCTGACAGGGACCGCTGAATCGCAGTGAAGGTCCTGCGTTTCCTGGTTGATGGGATGATACCGTACAGGGCAGACATGTGCTCTGGAGCTTGAGGGGAAATTTTTACGGGGGATTAAGACTATCTCCCGGAACAGTATGATAGACAGGATCATGTCGCTCTAACTGTATACGAGTGACAAAGAGTGATCCTTCCTGAACAATCATTGGTCTTGCAAAAGCCGCCTTATGAGTCTAAGGCGGCTGTCTATTTTTATAGAATTTTTCTATAGCTAATAATATCCCGCTTGCGTTATACTCGTATTCTATATCTGAGGAAATTTGCAATTATGCATAATTGGAGGACACTTGTCGGTATGAATACCATGAGAATCCTTTTTACAATCTGCTTAATACTGGTTTTAGTCGGTGCTGCCTGCACGGATAGCTCTTCCACCGGCAAACCGAGGGAAGTGGAGCCGCTTCCCGATGATATCGCCTCTCTTGTCGAGATGCTTGTACAGCCCCAGCAGGAGAATCAGAAGGAGATAATGGATAAGCTTGTTGCGAAGGGTGATGAGGTTGTTCCCGAGCTGATCCAGGCCATGAGCGAAGGTGGAGACGCCCAGACGGTGGCGCATCAGACGCTTGGCCGGATTGGGAAGCCCGCTGTTCCGGCTTTAATCGAGGCATTGGGTGGCAGCGATTATCAGATTCGGTATGGCGCGATAATGGCGCTTGGTGAAATCGGCCCGGATGCTGTCGATGCTGTGGAGCCTCTGAAAGATCTGTTTGGCCGCGTGATGAGTAACGAGCAGATCGCCATCATGCACACCCTGGCGGATATTACCGGCGGCGATCATATTATCGCGATGCTCAAGGCTGCTCTGCGTGTCGAGGGATTAAGATATCATGCAATGAGAGTGCTTGGCGATATCGGTCCGAAAGCATCCTCGGCTGTGCCGATTATCATCGCATACTTAGCGGATGAGAAAGATCAGACAAGGGTAGAGGCTATCGAGTCACTGGCAGGTATCGGACCGGTCGAGGGTGTCGTCGATGGTATTGCCGGATGCCTTTCCGATCCGGAAGCGAGAGTTATAATCTGTGCAGCGAAGGCTCTGGGAACATTTGGAGAGGATGCCACCGGGGCGACACGCGCTCTGGCTGATGCGCTTGATAATGACGCCGAGAACGTCCAGAAAAATGTTGCACGGGTCATTGGGCAAATTGCGCCTGCGTCGCGCGATGCTATCCCTGCTTTGATCGGGGCTCTCGATATCGAAGATCCCCTGGCGCGGCGTGAGGTGGCAGATGCGCTCGGACAGTTCGGACCCGAGGCGTCGAGCGCGCTTCCTGCATTGAAGGAAGCATCCACATCGGATACAATGGATTATGTCCGTAACGCTGCACTGGAAGCAATCGCGGCGATTGAGGGAACCGATACGGAATAGAAACCTGTCATGCGGCTGTTTATCAGCCCTCTTGATTATATGGAGTAAGCAATGCGAATAACATGGATATTTATCATCTTTTCACTGATCCTTGCTTTCCCCGTATCGGCCTCCGCTGAGGATGAGGTCGAGTGGGATGGATTCAGATTCGATCTTGAGGATCTCGAGGGCGACGAGCTTTCCGAGGAGGATGTCTTTCAGGACGGTGAATTATATCTAATCGATTTCTGGGCGAGCTGGTGCCGTCCGTGCAGTCAGTACCTTCCCCATCTGGAAGAAATAGTCGAAGAATATGGCGATCGCGGTTTCAGGGTCGTCATTTTCGCGGTGGATGACGCGGGCACGATTTCCACAGCGCGCGCGACACTCGCAGCGGAGGAATACTCGTTCACGATACTTTTCGATCCCGAGGCGGATGTCCGGGATGAGCTTGGCGTGAGGAGAATCCCGACCACGGTGCTGTTCAACTCCTCTGGCGAGGAACTCTGGCGGCATGTGGGGTACGCATCGGGTAACGAGGATGAGGTCCGCGAGCAGATCGAGTCCTTTCTTCCTGAAGAGACAGAAGAATCCGAAATCGAAGAATCCGATATCGAATCGGATGAAGACGAGTAACACGGACATTCCTGTCCATATTTCAAAAATTTCTACTGGTAGAAACGTAGCCTGGATAAATTATTTTAGTTGTGTAAGTAGCTCGCATATTATTTTTGACAAAGTGGAATGTTTTGTGTATAAGTAGCAACGGTTTTGCAGCAGGGATTATTTCAATGAGCAAAATACTTACGGCAACTTGCCATACTTGGAGAATTTCGGATAATTCCTTATGGGATTCCTTTCCATACTGGCTGGAATCGATTAAATCACAAACTATTCCTACTGATATTTTTGCTTATTTCAACGGCTACCATCCTGATATTACTCTTTGCAAGGACATATTTTACAGTGTTGGAATAGGTTACGGGCCCAATAGACGGGATTTAACTAGAATTAATGACAACTATAAGAAATTTGCTGATTCTAAAAATGTTTGTTTGAAATTTGCCAGAGAAAATGGTTACAATAAAATCTTTCTTGTTGATTCCGATGTAGTAATAAGAAGTAATACACTAGAAACCTTACTTAGCATTGAACTATATGATATTATAAGTGTTCTTGTTAATAATTCCGTAATTTATGATTGTGTTCCCATTTTTAACTTTGGCTTTAAAAATAACGGTGCAATTATTTTAGGTGTTGAAGATCATCTAAGTTGTCCTGTAGTTAACCCAGATTACACATGTGCCTGCTCTTTAATGAATTTGTATCGATTACCTACATCAACTTATTCCCCATACCTTTATGGAGAAGATGTAGCCTTTTGCGAATCTGTTAGACGGGAAGGAGGGGAAATAGGTGTTTTAACTGATAGGAGACATGAGGCTTATCATATAATGAAGCCTGAGCTATTAAAGGGACTCGATGCTTATTATTCTGGACATTTGGCTAGTGTTGCATATAGACATAGGAACTAACATTATAAACATGTGACGAAATAAGTTATTTTACAATAATCATACTAAGGAGGCTCCATTATGGATCCTGCAATTTTCAGCGCTATTGCTACAATTATTTCAATTTTGGCTCTTGGGGTATCAATATTTGTATTCTATAAGGAGATGAAATTACGCTCTAAGGATAAAGAGGATCGAGAAGCGGTTGGTAATTTTTGGTATTTGGTTAAACATATGTATAATCAC
>CBDUUJ010000064.1:0-10011 GCA_965370205.1 uncultured bacterium | reverse complement strand
ATATTTTGCGGACGGGGACGTCCACAAGACAGCCGACGGGACGTCCGCGCTACAGAAAATAGCTATTTTGAGTCCCACCCTAAAGGGTGGGGTACCGGATGTAATAACCCATACTAAAGATGGGTACTGGATGTAAGTACCGGATGTAAATCCATAGTTTATCAACGGTCCCAAACGAGAAAGCGCCATGTTCTGGCATTTTGATGAGACAGAGGAGGATGTACGTCGCCAGACAGTTCGGGAACTGCTCCCGAAGGTATTTAAACTTTTTAGAAGCCACATCAGATACCTTATCATTGGTCTTATCCTTCTCATCCCCATCACCGCAGCGATGCTCGCCGGACCAATCGCGCTCCAGCATATTATCGATATCGACGTTCCGGAAGGTCTGAAGTCCGGGAATGTGTCCGGAATCTACCGCACCGCCGGGATTTATGTCCTGATAATCGGTGCCGCCGCCATTGTCGGATATTTCCAGGCCATCACTCTTTTCAAACTGGGAATCAACATCATCGCCGACTTAAAAGCGAAGATGTTCAAACATGTCCTGAGTCTCGGGCTGAATTTCCACAACGATAACTCTCCCGGAAAACTTCTCAGCCGGGTCGAGAGTGATACTGAAACAATCAAGCACCTGTTCGGTGATATCGCTGTCAACCTGACCAGGAATATCCTGCTGTTCATTGGAATCCTGGGAGTGATGCTGTGGAAGAACTTCAGTATCGCGGTATGGATATTGATCATGGTGCCGTTTCTTTTCGGAGCCGCCGGATGGTATATCGTAAAGATGCGAAGATGGTGGCGCGAATGGCGCGCGCAGTGGGCTATCCTGATAGGTTATGTTGCTGAATATGTCCAGGGAATTGAGATCATCCAGCAGTTTAACTACCAGAAACGTGCCCGTGAAAGAATGAACGAAGTAAACATGGGGAAATTCAAAGTGGAAGTTCCCGCGATGTTCATGGAGTACGGTTTCTGGGGCGCGTTTTTATATGGCGAGATAGTCGCACTGATAATTGTCCTTGTAATCGGCATACAGCAGGTTTTCGCCGGGATTACCACAATCGGAATTCTGGTGCTGCTTATCGAATATGTCCGCCAGATGTTCTGGCCGATCATGCAGTTGAGCGAGCAGTTGAACCAGATCCAGCGGGGCCTTATCAGTATCGAGAGGGTTTTCGGGATTCTTGAAACCGAGCCGAGTATAAAGGACGGCAAATTAACCGCCGATGAGCTGGCTTATGAACATGAGATCGCATTCGAGAATGTCTGGTTTGCGTATGAAGAGGAAAATTGGATACTCAGGGATGTCAGTTTTAAAATTCCCAAGGGAGAAAAAATTGCGCTGGTCGGATCATCGGGCGGCGGAAAAAGCACGATTATCAACCTGCTTCTGAGATTTTACGATCCGCAGAGAGGCAGGATCACTGTCGATGGCCGCAACATCCGCGACTTCCCGGTCGATGCGTGGCGAAAACTGCTCGGGCTTGTCCTTCAGGATATCTATCTCTTCCCCGGAAGTGTCCTCGACAATCTTCGTGTATTCGATGACGCGATCCCCATCGACCGCATTAAAAATGTAGCCGGCATCGCTCGCGCGGACGGGATAATCGAAAAACTTCCTGGACAATACGAGGGTGAACTTGCAGAGAAGGGCGCGAATTTGTCGGTCGGTGAACGTCAACTGATCAGTTTCGCCCGGGCACTCGCCCACGATCCGCCGATCCTCGTTCTGGATGAGGCCACCAGCTCGGTCGATCCGCACACCGAAAGGCTTGTTCAGGAAGCGCTCGACAGGCTCCTTTCGGGACGGACAGCGGTCATTGTCGCGCATCGGCTGAGCACCATCCTCAATTCCGACAGGATTCTTGTCATTCATGCCGGAGAGGTCGCGGAAAACGGCAGCCATGAAGAGCTTATCGATCTGAACGGCATCTACGCCAAACTTCACCGCCTGCAGTTCCAGGAGATCGGCGCGTCGCCCGAAATAAGGGGACAGGCGTCATGAAATTCCTCCGCTGGATAATGCGATTCGTCATGGGATGGATTCTGATCGCGCTGATCTCGACCATCATCGCGGTGTGCGCATCATGGATTGTCTATCATCAAATCAATCAGCCGTTTGTGGAGTATGTGTCGTTTGTCATGCAGGCTGTCCTCCTGTTCTTCGCGTTCATCGCGTATCCGGGGATGTCGGAACTGATCAAACGCGATAAGCATCTCAAATGGATACGGGATTTCTGGAAGCCTCACGTGGCGTGGCTGTGGGTACTTTTCACGCTGACCCTCATGTCCAGCGGGGTCGCGCTGGCGTTTCCGCTTGTGTTTCGATATGTGATCGACTTCCTGGAGAGTTCGCTTTCAGATGCGACTCCGGAAATCGCGAACACCATCACATATAAAGCTATCTGGGTCATCGCGATAATCGGACTCGCGAGGACTTTTACGCACCTCTATCCGGGTTTCCGCGCTATGCTGAACGCGAAACTCGGAATGGATGTCCGCGCGCATTATTTCTCGGTAATACTTGGAAAAGGACATCGGTTCTTCCAGAAATTCCGCACAGGCGACCTTGTCACAAGGCTGACCGACGATATCGAGCAGTATCCGAAGATAGCCTGGTTCTGCTGTTCGGGAATTTTCCGGGCGCTTGAGTCCACGAGCAAATTCCTGTTCTGCATGGGATTCATGCTTTTCCTCAACTGGAAACTCGCGCTCCTGACAATCATTCCGCTGCCGATAATGCTCGCGATTTTCACGGTTATCAGAATGGCTCTCACAAAAGCCGCTCTTGCTAATCAGGAAGTTATCTCAAAGACCAACGACAGCCTGGAATCGGCATTCAGCGGGGTACGAATCCTGAAAGCGTTCCGCGCGGAGAACAACCAGTCGGTCGAATTCCGGAAACTGCTCGACAATCGCATCGATATCGAGCTAAGGCTCATCAGGCTCTGGATGGGCCTGATGAACCTGTTCATGTGGATTCAGAATATCGGACAGGTGATCGTCATGATCGCCGGCGGAATAATGGTCGTTCAGGGGACTCTGTCCACCGGCGATCTGTACGCATTTTATATCTATCTCTCCCTGCTGATGCAGCCGCTTATGGATATTCCCAACCTGTTCGTGTCAAGCCGTCAGGCATTTGCATGTATCGATCGGGAAATTGAACTTGAGGAGACCGGGGGCGGCACGGAAGTCAGCACGGGAGACGTATCTCTCGACAGGCTGAATTCAATCGAGCTAAGCGGGATTTCATTCAAATTCGAGGACGACCTTCCGAATGCGCTTGAGGATATCAACATCACACTGAAACGCGGGGAAAAAGCAGCGGTTGTCGGTTCAGTGGGAAGCGGCAAGTCAACGCTGATAAAAATTGCCGCCGGACTTGTCCCGCCGTCGGAAGGCAGTGTGTTAATTAATGACACGCCAATCAGGCAATACGAAATCGGCGGATATCGATCCCGGGTCGGATACATCCCGCAGGAATCCACACTGTTCTCAGAAAGCGTCGCCGAGAATGTCAGCTTCGGACGGGATATTAAGGAAATCGACATCCGGACCGCATTAAAAATGGCGCAGGTCCTGGAGGAGATGGACAATCTTCCGGACGGAATAAAGGAAGTGCTCGGGCAGAAAGGGCTGACCGTGTCGGGCGGACAGAAACAGCGTCTGGCGATCGCGCGCGCGCTTGCGGGAAATCCCCAGCTTCTGCTGATGGACGACTGCACATCGGCGCTCGATGCCGAGAACGAAAGGAAATTCTGGGAGATGTTCGCGGATCGTTTCCCGGATACCGCGTGTCTGATTGTCACGCATCGATTAGCCACCGCCCGAAAGGCGGATGTGATCTATGTCCTGCATGAGGGCAGGATCGTCGGGAAAGGAACACATGAGGAACTATTGAAGGACTGCGATGCGTACAGGAATTTCCTCACCCGCGAGGAACTGCAGGTCGCGTTGATGGCTGGATGAAACTAATTGGGACGCGGACGACTATGTCCACATGACAGATGACGAGACGGAACTGTTGAAATAAAACACGATATTTCTCGATTTATCGGTATATAAATATATGCCGCCCACAAACCCAATCCTGTCTCAACCGGTTTTTCAATAATCTGCTTGTTTGTGGGTGTCTTTTTCTGGATGATTGACGATAAAAAGGACACCCACAAACCCGATGGTTATCCAGGATTGGTAGTAACAGGATCAAGTTTGTGGGCGGCATAGTTGAGTTTTTGTTACTTAAATTTTTAGTGAGGGACTATTAACTGATTGATGTTATAAATCTGATACTCTGGAAGTCTAGACTTTTTCTTTGGGCCGAGGATAAAAAAGCTATGTCGAATCTATCCACAAAGGAAGGACAGAAACCAATAATCATCGCAGTTTAACCGTCGGATTCACTAGTGCCTGTACCGCCAATGGATTTCGTACGATCCCTTTTCGAGGGGTTCGTGGCCGTAGACCATAAGCCAGTAGCTTGTATATTCATTCGCCTTGATCTCGAGCTTGAAATTTGAACCTGGACCGTAGTTGTCGGTTGGATAGTACCTGCCGTACTCATCGACCATGACCGCTCTCACGCCGATCCAGGATTCCGACCAGATCGTGATCCTCTCGCCCGGATGCATCATTTCGGTTCTGTACCAGTCATAATCCCAGTCCGAGACTATCGAGCCGTCCAGCTTGCACTCCTGATTGTAACGGGACATCACGTCATATTTTTCCGGCGGGAAAGTGGATTCATCGTAATCGTCATCGAACCATCCGCCGACTGTAATTCCGAGAATTATCACGGCGCCGAGAAAAATAGCCGGACCTGTCGGGTCCTTCCTGTCGCAGGACGTTGTCATCATAGCTGAGAGCAACAGGAGAATAATCAGGATTGATATTGTAATCCGTTTCATGTTTCACCTCACGATTTTCGTTTTCAATTTAGAAGGGATGAAAGAAACATTGGGTAATAAAAAGAAAAGGGGCGCAGCAAGCAGCGCCCCTACATATGAATTAATTTCTTTCAGATGGAATATTAATCTTTGTAAATTTCGATCAGTTTACCGAGAAGTTCCAGGGCTTCCTTGCGCGGACGCTGGAAAACGTTCCGACCGATGATCGATCCGAATCCGCCGCCTTCCTTGATCGCGCGGGCATTATCAAAGACGCTCTCATCGCTGGATTTTGCGCCGCCTGAGAAAATGACGATTCTTTTCCCGTCGAACGCCGACTGGACGACATGCCTGACACGTTCCGCCTGTGTATCGACCGGAATATTTTCGGCCTCATACACTTTTCTCGCAGCGTCCTGCTCGACATGCTCGCTCGGAAGCTTGACCTTCACAATATGCGCTCCAAGCTGGCATCCGATCTGCGCCGCGTACGCGCCCACATCGATAGCGGTCTCGCCGGCTCTCGACAGGTCCTCGCCTCTCGGATAGCTCCAGATCACGACGATAAGCCCGACGGCTTTGGCCTCTTCGGCGATGTCTCTGATCTGCTGGTACATGTCGACACGATATTCCGATCCGGGATAAACTGTGAATCCGACCGCCACGCATCCAAGCCGCAAAGCGTCATTCACGCTTCCGGTCACCGCAGGCATCGGGTTATCCTCGGCCTTGAGAACATCGTGACTGTTCAGTTTCAGAATGAGCGGAAGTTTCCCGCTGAAATCGCGCGCGATAGCCTCGATGAATCCAAGCGGCGCGGCGTAGGCGTTCAGCCCGGCGTCAAGCGCAAGCTGCGGGTGATAGAACGGATCGTAGCCGAGCGGGTTCGGCGCGAAACTCCGCGCGGGACCGTGCTCGAAACCCTGGTCGACCGGAAGAATAACCATTCTGCCGGTGCCGCCCAGTTTGCCCTGCCTGAGCATCCTCTCAATGTTGCCGATAGTTCCTGGATTATCGGACGTGTAATGGCTAAGTATCTCTTTTACTCTCATGTTTCCTCCCCAAGTATTGATATTAACAATATATTGTCGTTTAAAAGACTGTGGAATTGAAATATCCGGAAGATATTTGTACCACTTTTCACAGTGGAAATCGAGTTTTGTATCTCAGGCTGTAACGCTGACATCTTTGGGACTGTTGAAAAAGTCTTGAATCCCGGAGTCTCAGAATTTTAACATTGATCGACTATTATTAATGCATAAATATAATTAATAAACAAAACCCATCTATGCCGCCCACAAACTTGATGCTAATGTGGTCAATATCCTGATAACCATCGGGTTTGTGGGTGTCTTTTTTTTCGTCAATCATCCCGGAAAAGACACCCACAAACCCGCAGATTATTAAAAAACCGGTCGAGACAGGATTAAGTTTGTGGGCGGCATAATTATTAATGACTATAAATCGAGAAGTATTGTGCTTTTTTCAACAGACCCAACCCTGCCAGCGCTACGTCAGCTTTCATCATCCGGACTTGATCTCAATCCTAAACGATCATTCGACACAAGCGCGCGGCTTTTCCACCATCCTAGACGGTAATAAATTGTAACAAGGATGAAACCCATAACAGGGGAAGCCGCAAGCGCGATCGCGATTCCGGTGAATCCATAGTGGGAGGCAAGGTAAATCGCTATTGGTATCCTGAAAAGCAACTGGTTGAAAAAACTAAGGACCATGGACGCCATTGTGTCGCCTGCGCCGCGAATGGCGCCATTGATCGGGAAAAACATCGACATCATGACATACCGCACGGTCATGATCATTACATATGTATGAACAAGCGGGTAAACCTCCGCATAATCCGCTTCATCAGGAATAAACCATCCCGCCACCCAGGGAATGGTCACCACGATAATAATTCCGACAACAATCGCGATTGAAAGGGAGATCGTAATCGCATTTGTCAGATACTTCCCGACCCGATCCATCTTCCCCGCCCCGATATTCTGCCCCGCAGCGGTGGTCATGGCTAATCCAAACGACATCGACGGCATCATAATCAACTGGTCGAGCGCGATTCCGACACCGTACGCCGCGACCGCCACAGTTCCGAGGTCATTCACGAACCACATGATGACCATAATGCTCATGCTGACCATCATCATGGTTCCGGTCGTCGGCAGTCCGAGACGAAGGATTTCCCGGATATTTTTCCAGTCGAATCTGAATCCCTTCAGCGCAAGATCAACCCATTCCTTCTCCCGCGCCAGAAGCACAAAAATGATCACAACACCCACGGCGTTGGCAAGCACAGTAGCGATCGCCGCGCCGGTCACCTCAAGACGCGGGACGGGTCCCAGGCCGAATATCAGGATCGGATCGAGGATGATATTCAGAACGGTTGTAAATGCCGCCACTTTTGTCGGTGTTGCGGAATCCCCAAGCCCTCTGAAAATCCCTGTTGCCGAGTTGTATCCGAAGAAAAAGATCAGGCCGGCAAAAATCCATCTCAGATATTCCGCCGCCTGATCGTGAATCTCTTTGGGAGTATTAAGAAGATTCAGGATTCCCCCGACATTCAGCAGCATCACCAGGCTGACAACAAGCACCGCAAGGCTTCCGAACACGATGAAATTGCGCGACGTGAGATTCACCATCCCGCGATCCTGCGCGCCGCGATACTGCGCGATCATTATTCCCGCTCCGGAAGCGATCCCGATCAGAAGCGAGATTATGAAAAACATTATCGGGAAACCCACTGTGACGGCAGCAAACGCTTCCTTGCCCAGTTGCCCGACCCAGTATCGATCCACCAGGTTGTAGAGAATCTGGAACGATCCCTGCAGCATTATGGGCAGACTGAAAATAACCATGTTCCGGAACGTGGAACCTTTTGTGAGGTCTACCTGTGAGTTGCTCCTGCGCATAATGGATAAGCGATGATAATACGCTGAAAACCATCGTAATCCAAATTAAGCAATTCAAAGAATCGAATATGTGAATCGGTAACCTGCTCCCATAAAGAAAGTTACTCCAAAACATGTTATTATTCCTCCCCACTATTCTCTTAACTGGAGGAAGGAAATGACAAGCACGACAGATACTCTCCCGAAATGGGATCTTTCAAATGTCTACTCCGCCATCGATGGCGAAGATTACATGAACGACCTTGAAAAGGTCCGGAAACAACTCGACGAAATCGACAATCTCATTGAGAAGAACGATATCCAGAGGCTTGATAAACCGCCGGGGGATTTTAAAAAGACCGCGGAAGTCCTCGACGACCTCATCAACCGCATGAATGAAGTCCTCATGACTTATGAGACCCTCGAGGCTTTCATCTACAGTTTCATCTCGACCGATTCCTACAACAACGAAGCCGCGAAAAAACTGAGTGAGCTTGAACTTGTCTCCCTCCGCCTGAACAAGCAGTTCACACGGTTCCAGGCATGGGTGGGATCACTTGGCGACACATTCGATCAGATTTGCGAACTCGCTCCCCTCGCCAGTGAACACAAGCTCGGACTTGAATACTTCATCGAGCAGGCGAAATATCTCATGGATACCCGGCTTGAGGACCTCGCCGCCGAACTCGGTCTTTCGGGCGGCTCGGTGATGTGGAAGCTCCAGGGCACGGTGACATCGCAGCTCAAGATGCCGTTCGAGCGCGACGGTGTAACCGAAGACCTCCCGATGACCATGATCAGGAACCTCGCGATGGACCCGGACGAGGATATCCGCAGGAGAGCCTTTGAAACTGAGATTAAGGGCTGGGAATCGGTCAGGGAATCGGTCGCGTTCTCACTTAACGGCGTGAAGGGATCGGCTGTAACTCTCGCAAAATGGCGCGGGCGTGATGATGTCCTTCACGGCGCAATCGACAATAACCGTATCGACCGTGATACCCTCGACGCGCTCCTTGAAGCGATGAAGGACTCGTTTCCCAGTTTCCAAAAATATCTCGGGAGCAAGGCGAAAAAACTCGGCAAGGAAAAATTACCATGGTGGGACCTCTTCGCACCGGTCGGCGAAGCCGAAATGAGATTCACATACAATGAAGCCGCCGATTATATCGTTGAACAGTTCGGTACGTTCACTGATGAGCTTGCCGGTTTCGCGAGGAACGCGTTTGACAAAAACTGGATCGATGCGGGTCCGCGCGACGGTAAACGCGGCGGAGCGTTCTGCATGGGCGTTCCGGGAGTCGAGGAGTCGAGAATTCTCGCGAATTTCGACGGCAGTTTCGAGCAGCTCACAACTCTCGCCCATGAGCTTGGGCATGGATACCACAACTTCTGCCAGAAGGGTCTGCCGATAATGCGTCGCGGCGCGCCGATGACAATCGCCGAGACGGCATCGATTTTCTGCGAGACAATCGTCTTCAATGCCGCTTTGGATCAGGCCACCCCGGATCAGCAGTTGTCGATCCTCGAAAGCCGGCTTCTCGGCGCCAACCAGGTCATTGTCGATATATACTCCCGATTCCTGTTTGAGTCCGAAGTTATCAAGCGGCGCGAAAATGCCAATCTCAGCGCGGACGAAATGTGCGAGATCATGACCGACGCGCAGAAGCGGACATATGGCGACGGGCTGGACGAAGAACATCTGCACCCCTACATGTGGCTCCTCAAACCGCATTACTACTACCACGGAGCGGATTTCTACAATTACCCCTATGCGTTCGGACTTCTCTTCGGACTGGGCATGTACGCGATTTATAAGAAGGAAGGCGACGATTTCGTTCCACGTTACAAGGATCTCCTGAGAAGTACCGGAGAGGGCAAAGTTTCCGATCTCGCGGGACGGTTCGGAATCGATGTTAAGACCAAACAGTTCTGGTCGGACAGCATCGGGATTCTGGAAGAGCAGATCGATAAATACTGCGAGCTGTAAAGGACTTTCACAAGACAGCCGACGGGACGGGACTGTTGAAAAAAGCACAACATTTCTCGATTTATAGTCATATAAAAATATGCCGCCCACAAACTTAATCCTGTCTCGACCAGTTCTTTATTAATCTGCGGGTTTGTGGGTGTCTTTTTCCGGATGATTGACGATAGAAAGGACACCCACAAACCCGATGGTTATCCAGGATTGGTAGTAACAGGATCAAGTTTGT
>CBDUUJ010000063.1:0-10040 GCA_965370205.1 uncultured bacterium | reverse complement strand
GTATCACTGACACTGAGCTGGACTTCGTAGACTCCCTCTGATGACTACTGCCACAGGGGATTCTGCTCCTCGCTTTCGACCTGAAATCCATCGCCCGGGTCGAACGAAAAATCCCATTCCCAGTTGATGATATCGGCAGGACCGTCGGGATCGGTGGAATCATCGAAGAAATTAACTTCCTGATCGATCAGCAGGTCGTCGGGATCGGCGTGAGCTGCGGCAATTGGCGGTTGATTCGGCAGCGGGACACCTTCCACGACAATCAGCGACACAATCTGGTACGCGGTGAGATCGAGCCAGTCCGGAGCGGTGGCATTTTCGAGATCCTCAACCGCTATCAGGCATAAATACTCGCCCTGATCCGCGATTTTTTCATTTTCTATGGTAACTTCGAATCGGGTGAACCCGTCGCCGTCCTCCGCCCAGAGAGCGTTTACCGTGCCGTTGAATAACTCTTTGCATTCGACAAACGGGGTGAAGAGGCTGTCCTTGCCCTGGTGATCGTAGACATCCAGAATGAGCTTCGTCTGACCGCCCAGATCGGTAAGGCCCTGACCGATCGGCTCCTCTGTTACCTCGATCTTCCACGGTTCCGGGCAGTTTGCCTCCGGAGGGAAATCAGCCATGGGATCGGTTACCGGATTGACAATCGGAGCCGCCCAGGAAATATCGACGGCATATCCGAATATGAACTGGATATCCGGCATGTCGATTTCGTAGGTTTCGACTATGGACGAGTCGGCATAGAAAGCATTGCGGAAATTTCCGGGGTCGGAGGAGATGTGGCGCCTGTACCCGTTCAGCATCGCGTTTGGAATCAGTGGAGAGCTGAACTTGCCTTTCAGGTAGCCCTGAAGCCCTTCGGGACCGCTTCCGGTTGTGGTTCCGTTATAGAGAGTGGTATAGCCGTCCGCGTTGACAAGTTCCCCGTCACACAATGTGCTGTCGGGAGTATTCAGGCCGGTCGCCGGAAAAGAATGGGTCCCGGTGAACATCGCGATCCCTCGGACATCGAAGCCTGTCAGATTTGCAGTCTGAAACGGATGGGTTATCTGAAGATCGAACAGCTTGGTGCCCTGGGGGGTGTCGGTCACGCTGAGAATCGATACGCAGTTCGTGCATGGTCCCCCTTCGAGGAACTTGAGGATATTCCAGTGGTCGGAGGGCTGCCTGAGCGGAGTAATCTCGAAAATATTGTCAATCGGGTCGACATGGATTTCAAAATAAGCCCACAAATAACGTCCCGCTTCCATCGATTGGTTCCCGTGAGTTAAATCCGGGGCGATCGGTGTTTCATCCGCCGGACCGCTACCTGCACACGAAATGGATAAAAACAGGAGTAAAGCAAAAGTGCCGGCAATCAAATGCAAGCGTGAAAACATATATTACCTCCGGGTGACAATATCCGAGTGATTCCTGAGATCATTTTACAACTAAATAGATGAGATAACCAGTTCTTTTTATATAGGTTGAGGCCGTTGCAAAAATACTGATCCATAATAGGGCGCAGCAAGCAACGCCCCTACAAGCCCCTATTCATGAAGATCTTGTCTGTAGGGGCGCTGCTTGCTGCGCCCTATTTCCCTTTTGCAACGGTCTCAGGTTACGATAGGACAGCATTTAAAATCAGGCTGCAATATTAATTTTGATTAACTCCATGATTTGACCTGCTGCGTTTCTTGCCGTAATCTATTGCGGTTGGTTTGCGGAACATTATTTTTTACTTCAGAGAATTTGATCGTTACCCCGATTGCGAGATTCGAATGGTTTCTCTCGGAGGTTTGTTTAATATGAGAAGGTTTAACCCGCTACGATACATCGCTCCTGTAATGCTGTTGCTCGTGCTGATTGTCTCCTGCTCCCATGGATCCGACTCTCCCGCGTCTCCCGATTTGTCGGATGGGGATAAGGAAATTGCTTCCGGAACTGTCAGTCTGGGACCCGTGGAGACAATCGGCAATGAGATATCGATCCCGGTTGAGTTCTCAGGCATGGATGATCTCTACGCTCTCAGCCTGCGCGTGGGATTTGATTCCGCGGGACTTGTACCAGTCGATGTGGAATGGTCCGGCATAATCGGCGAGGAGGACGCGACTTTCCAACTGCTCGATCAGGAAGATTTTATCCCGCTTGCGTTTGCGAGATTATCCGGGATGCCTGGAATAAAAGGAGAGGGAACGCTCTGCACTCTAAGGTTCAGCGTGATCGATCCTGAACTGGCAAATCCATGGATAATTTCCGATGAGGATTATCTGGTTGCATACAACGCATTCGGCAGTCGTCTCAACCTCGAAACGGGGGGTGAGTCGCGATGATCCGGAACATAATCCCAATCCTTGGACTTTCTCTCCTGTTTGCGATAACCCTCATTTCCGTTCCGGCGTTCGCGATCGTGCCGCCGTCGGATGAGGAAGCGGAGCAGCTTCGCACTGCACCCGACTTGCAACAGAGAATCGATCGTGCGAACTGGCTTCTCGAACCGCTTTTAAATCCTCCGAGTATCCGCCCGACCGATGTCGCTGAAAATATGGCGGTTGGAATCGCCGGCAAATTCGGCCTGATGAATGGCGATGATGGTTTTTACTCCCGCTATGACCTTAACGACGATAATGTGATCGATGAGAGAGATTTCGTCGAGCTTGCATTTGAGGCGTCGGCGGTTCAAAGGCAGGTGTGCAAGTCGCCGACTCACGGCGAGGCTCACTGCGCGGTGATTCCGATCAAGTTCCCGGATTGCGCCCCGGACCCGTCGCATCATTCGGACTACTGGGACAACATGTTTTTCGGGGACGGGACCTACACGACTCATTCATACTACGACCAGGTTTCCAATCATGCTCTCGACCTTGGCGGCGCGGTTCTGGTCGATCCGTCCGAACCGGACGGCTACTGGATGGCCGACCACCCAAAGACCACCTATGACTTCGATATGGCTCTGCTTGTGGAAATCCTTGATAAGGTCGACGAAGAATATGATTTTTCCGATTATGACGCCGACGGCAACGAGGAAGCCGACGGAGTATTTTTCATCTACGCCGGCGACACCGACGGATGGGGCGATTTCTACTGGGGCTGGGCCTGGTACGGACCATATATCGTTGACGGGGTCCGTGTCGGTCCGCTTATGTTTGTCGGTGAGCACCTGATGACCTATCGCGTAGCCGCGCATGAGTTCGGGCACATGATGGGACTTCCCGACTACTACGACTACACATTCACATCAAACGGAATCGGTGTCTGGGGAATAATGGGCAAGGGTGAGGCCTACCATGACGCGAGATCGAGAGATTATCTCGGGTGGGTGGAACCGATTTTCGTCAGCATGGACATGTACAACGTCACATTCACGCCGAGGTCCGAGAACGGCGATGTCTATCAGCTCTGGCACATGGGAGAATACGGTCCGGAGAGTTTTTATCTGGAGATGGTCACACCAACGGGGTATGACTACAAAATGCCCGGCGAAGGTCTGATGATCTGGCATGTCGATGAGACCAAATCGAACAATAATAACTGGCAGCATAAACTTCTGGATGTCGAGGAGGCCGACGGTCTCGATGATCTCGACACCAAGGCGAACAACGGCGACGCACACGACCCGTACTGGTTCGGAAACCAGGATACTTTCAACAGCGCGACATACCCGAACTCCGATGATTATGACGGGAATCCGACCGCGGTCCAGGTTCTGAATGTGTCTGCGGTCAGCGCCGGAACCATTACCGCCGATCTGATCGTTGGAATTCCGGGCGATCTCGAAACCGATGAGATCGAACCTAACGATGTGTGGAATGACTCCGGTGTTATTCCCGTTCCCGATCCGAATGACATTCCGGATGGGAGAGTCGATGCATATGCCGATCCGTCCGATTACTGGCGCGTCACTGTCGCAAAACCGTCGGTGATCGATGTCACGCTTAATGCACATTCCGACGGTGTGAATCTGAGTTTGTATTTGTGGTCGCTCGGAGGTGGCGGACCGGTCGAGGTCGCCGACACAACAAGGGCGGATGAGCATCTTCGCGCGTATGTTTTCGTTCCCGGAAATCATTTCATAGAAGTTCGCGCCGAGCGTCAGGCGACCTACTACGATCTTCAGGTCGAAATGGAATATCTTCCCGATCCCGGCGAGATCGAGATTAAATGCGTCCCGCTTCTTGATGAAACGATCTATGACAACACGATGAAAATGCCCGCGATGCGTCTGGAGGTTCTCAACAATGCGGGAATTATCAATCTTCAGACACTCCAGCTTTACACTGAGGGAACAAGCCCGACATTTCTTAACAATGTGGAAATCTGGCTCGACAACGGCGATGAGATTTTCTGTCCGGCGATGGATACACTTGTCGCGGGCCCGGTCTCGCCTGGTTCGACAAATCAGATTGTAATCGACGGCATTGTCGCGCTCATGGAAGGATACACATCGCTGTTCGTGGTGCTTGATATTGGTGACAGCGGCGGGGGTGGCGGGGGCGGCAGTTTCGGAATCAACGTCCAGAGCTATAAGGACATCGTTTTCTCAAGCGGGTTTGTGGTCTATGACAATTTCCCGCAGGATTCCGGGATTGCGAACGTGATTCCCGCGCCGGTACCGCTGAGTTATGTCACGGCGGGGGATTTCAGGATGGGTTCCGATCCAGGTAACGATCCGTATTACAATCCCGTCTGCGATTACAACGAGGAAACCCCCGTTCACTGGAATCGCACGGGAGATTATTACATCGCGCGATATGAGATCACCAATGCCGAGTATGCGCAGTTCATGGCGGATGGCGGCTACGATATCCAGTCATATTGGGCGGCGGGCGGCTGGAGCTGGAAGAACAATTACAGCATTACCCAGCCTGCATACTGGAATGAAGGCGGCTATTACATCGGCGATACTTACCCGGACTATCCGGTCGGCGGCGTGAGCGGGTATGAGTGCATGGCGTATTGCAATTATCTCGGCGGACGTCTCGCGCATGAGACCGAATGGGAGAAAGCCGGACGCACCACGGACGGCAGGATTTACACCTACGGTAACGTTTATAATCCGTCAATCTGCGCACTTGGAAATCCTGAACCGGTCGGAAGCTACCCCGCGTCCGACAGCCTGTATGGTGTCACCGATCTGTGCGGAAACATTTTCGAGTGGACGTATGACTCATGGGAGTGGGGATGTTACGAGCGGTATGAGTCGGGGATTTTCGATCCCCCGGACAATTATCACTATAAAATGCAGCGCGGCTACAGATATCTTGTGGTCGGCGACTGCGGTCAGGACTACGCGACGAGGCTTCCATATCGCGACACGTGGCCTAGAACATACCGCTGGTCGATTACCGGCATCCGCCCGGCGTTCGATCCGATAGATTAAATTTCGATTAAATCTTTAGTAAATCTTACAGGAAAGACAGAATATCTATGCCGCCCACAAACTCGGCGCAAACACGGTCAATCCCATATGATCTTCGGGTTTGTGGGTGTCCTTTTTGATTGATTTATTTATTATCACCCACAAACCCGAACGTTATCGAAGGATTGTCGTGGCAGGATTAAGTTTGTGGGCGCCATATTTCACAATGACTGCAGGTTGAGAAATTCACTTCTCAACACTGCCCCGTCTCGCCGGCTAAGATAAACTAATCCTACTCCACCACAAATGCGATCTTCACATTCGCGTGATATTCCGCGATCTTTCCACCGTCGACTTTGGCAGTGAAGCTGATCACATGCATGCCAGTCACGTTCTTCACTGTTTTCACAGCTTCAGTCAGTGCGTTCTGGGCTGCTTCCTCCCAACTGTTCGATGATGCACCGATCAGTTCAATTACTTTAATTGTCGCCATCTTTAAGCCTCCATTTTTTTGAAAAATTTGTGATACGTCCCGGCTATTATAGGGTTAATTTACCTTAATGTCGAAAATGAAGGACATGTATCGTAGCACGGCAGTGCGTTCTTTAGAGTCAGAAATAAAACGCACTGCCGTGCTGTGCTACGAATTTGATTTTTGTGTCCATTTTTCCAAATTTTCATGTCAGCTTTTCCTCCTGAGAAACGTTCAATGATTGGATGACCTTATTCATTCAATCGCTGGACATCATGTTATCGACAAACCCTCGAATATCGCTGTCTGAAGATTTCATCATCACCGGGAATCCATCGCTTCTCAATGGCGACCTGACTTTGATCCTGAATTCCCGTCAGACAAAAACACCGGTCGGGTCGGATGGATGGGTGAGAAACACCATTGGGGCTGTGAGGTCGGCGATTGACGATGGATTTCCGATCATCGCGTCAATCGGTATGAACACATGGGAGCTTATCCTGTGGGCTGTCGGGGAATTTGGCGGCAGAGCGGTTATTATTTATCCTCAATCCTCATCGGAATCACCGGAACAAATTGTTCATTCGATTTCCACGGATTTCAATCTCGATCCCGATCAACATACATGGATTTTCATTCCTGTTCCGGAAAAATCAAAAAGTAAAAAATCGTGGTGGGATATGCGCGACAAACTCGCGTTCGATCTGGCTGGACGGGTTACGCCTGTCGCAGTCCGTAATGGAGGACGACTTGAGAATTTTCTGGATACTGACGATAGCAGGTTCGAAATCGATGAGCGATACCGTATTGAGTATTCAGGACGGTCGGATTCTTCTATAAAAATTAACATCCCATCAGAATGCAGGAGTTTCGATAACTGGAGCTGTCTCACGCACTGGACAAGGCGATGTTACGGTCCGTGGCCGGGCGAGAGATCTTCAGATTATTTCAGGGCTATTGTAAACAGTAATGGAGCCTATCCACGGTCCGCCGCTGACACTCTTATGCGTATTCTCGACGAAAAAAAGTTGAGAGGGTCGGGCGACCACATACGCGGCGGAAATTCCGTTGTTGCATTCACCGCCTGTGAACCCTGTGAGGCTGTTCCGCTTATGCGATGGCGGAAAAGATATATCAGACCGACATTCGAGCCGTACGGGATCGCGATTTATTTCCGGACCGCTTTGAAACTGGGAATTAAACCCGTGATCTATGTCAAATCAGACAATAATGAAAAATCCGCAACACCAGAACTGACGCAGGGATATGGAACCGGTGACTGGCCCTTGGAAAAAGAATGGAGAGCTGCAGGGGATGTCGATCTGTCGATGATCCCGGTAGAGAATTTGGTTATTCTTGTCCCGGCTGAAATTGAGGCGGAGAAGTTTCGGAGTGTGACCCAAATTAAAGTAATCGCGCTGGAAATGCAGATTGAGGAATGATATTCGTTTGACCCGGTAACCCTCCCGCATTTACAATCAAACCTTATGAACATAGATACAGATTCCGTAGCACAGCACGGCAGTGCGTTCGTGGAATTACCAATCAACTAAAACGCACTGCCGTGCTGTGCTACGGGCAGATGATATCTTTTTTCGAAATATTTAAAGGCGCCAAATTATCCTCATTACTGGATAAACCGGGAGAGCATCTGGATGTCGAATCCTGAGATACTTGAATTCCTCTCTGAAATCGATCTCGACGCGAAAATCCTGTCGGAACTTCAGGATGATCTTGAGAACTCCGAACCGTGCAGCGCGTCCGAATTGAACCAGAGAATTCGGGAGAGGTTCGGAGTCGATCTTTCCGGGAGTTACGCGGGGATATCTCTTGAGCATCCATTCGGGAAAGCCGCCGGACAGTTATCGATGACCCCGGGACATGTTTCATCCGACAGAAAAAACGGTCTGTCATTTACAGTTCTGAAATCCGCTGTCGGCGTGACCGAGGGCGGCGAAATCGGGATCGGCGACTGGGAAAAAGCCGCGCCGAAAATGGTGTTGGAAAAGAGAACCGCGATGGATGGTCGCGACGGCTGGACGGTCACATGGAAGGGCAGGGGATGGATCAAAGGATTCGACGCGTACGTTGATTTCTACCGCGATTCACTTGAACAAAATCCCGGATATCCGGCGATTCCATCGCTGATGGTCGATATAACCGATCCCGCAAGAGCCGATGAACAGGCAAGTTACTGCATCGGCAGACTCATTGATGTTCATAAAGCGATCTCATCCGATCAGGAATTTCTGATTGAGATGGATGTCAGCCCGACCACGACTCTGCTTCCCGGTTCCGAAACCGCGGATGTGTTCGCGGAATGGATGCGGAATTCGACTGCATCATTTAATAACGCGCTTGCCGGATATGGAAAATTCATTGTGAAAATCCCGAACACCGGACGCGGCGTGGATTTCCAGATGAGCCTGGTCAGATCATCCATCGAGAAAGGCAGCGACAAACTGGCGGGATTGCTTATTGGAAACCGCCTGTTCGATAAGGAAGCTGTGTTTGAGGGACAGATCGGAATCGCATACGGCGGATGGGATCTAAGCAACGCTAATCTCGAAACGCTTGATAGAATGATTGCCGAGGGAATAAAAATTCCGCTTATCGGAACCGGAAACATCTGCTCCGGAAAAATGATGGCTGAATACGCGATTCGCGGTTGCCTGTCGGGCGAGATGCATACATTTTTCCAGTTACCGCCGACAGCATATCGCGCTCCGAAAGGCTCCGGCGGACGAACATCGCGCGCTCTTAGGGAATTGATCTACCATCCTGATGACGGACTTGTTGCGGTCCTTCTTCGTCTCGAAAAATCCGGTAAAATAATCCGTTCGCAGGATATACTCAGATTTACGGACCTTCCCGAAATTTATTCTGTTGTTAAGGGATTATATTGAGATGAGCGAAAAGAAACGTCAGGGAAATAATGAATTCAAGCGGACGAAAATTGTCTGCACGATGGGTCCCGCCACCGAGGATGAAAAGATCCTCAGGGAAATGATCGAGAGCGGCATGAATGTCGCGCGGCTGAATTTGTCGCATGGCACTCTCGATGAGCATCTTGCGCGGATGGAGACAATTCGACGAATTGCCGATGAGGTCGGCGAGCATGTCGCGATCATGTTCGACACGCGCGGACCCGATGTGCGGATCGGCGACCTCGAGAGCGAGTCGGTTGAGCTTGTCCGCGATGGCGAATTGATTCTTTCGCGGAAACCAATTCTCGGAAACAGCGAACGTGTCAGTGTCAGTTTCCCGGGATTGATCGATCTTCTCAACCCCGGCGATTGTGTCTATCTCGATGATGGCCTGCTTGAATTATCTGTTATTGAGCGCGGTGAAAATGAAGCGAAATGCCGTATCGTAACCGGCGGAATCCTGAAACCGCGTAAGGGTGTGAATATTCCGGGCAGGGAGATGCCGATTCCCGTGCTCACTGATGAAGACATACACGATCTCCGGGAGGGGGCGGAACGGGGAATCGATTACATATCGGCATCGTTCATAAGTTCATCGGAGGATGTCGCTTTTATCAGGGATGCGATTGATGTGGAAGGCAGATGGAATATCCCGGTTATCGCGAAGATCGAAAGCGTGCAGGGAGTGGAAAAACTGAATGAAATAATCGAAGCGGCGGACGGCGTGATGGTCGCACGCGGCGATCTGGGAATAGAAATTCCGCCTGAGGAAGTTCCCGGAGTTCAGAAACGTATAATCCGATTGTGCAGGGAAGCGAGAAAGCCTGTGATCACCGCGACCGAGATGCTTGAATCGATGACACGCGCACCCCGTCCGACACGGGCGGAGATCACCGATGTCGCGAACGCGGTTCTGGACGGAACGAGCGCGGTGATGCTGTCGCAGGAAACCGCTGTCGGGAAATATCCGGTCGAAGTTGTCAGGATGATGGCGCGGATATGCTGTCGGGCTGAAGATGACATTCAATTCATATCAACCCCGTCGATAGTTCCACGTGATAAATCAATTACAATTCCCGATGATGATAAAAAATCGGTTCGCGCGGGGATCGCTCACGCGGCATGCGATCTCGCGAACGAAATAAACGCATCCGCGATTTTATGTGTAACAGACAGTGGCCTTACCGCCGCGATTTTCAGCCATCTCCGTCCGCAGCAGCCGGTGCTTGCCTGCACGCCGAGTTCTCATGTTGCGCGCCGGCTGAGCATGTTCTGGGGAGTGCTGCCGGTTATTGTCGAT
>CBDUUJ010000062.1:0-10122 GCA_965370205.1 uncultured bacterium | reverse complement strand
CGTTTTAGTGCCTAGCCGGAGAGTGGCATAATCTCCTTCGATATAACCCTGATAGGGGGGGAAAGGACGGTCTATCGTGTTATTATAGAGAGCAGTGTAACCATCTGCGTTAGTCACCTCGAAATCCCCTAGCGACTGATCCGATACATATTTATTATCTGCAGGAGCAGTGCCAAATACCTTTGTACCGGGCATCATTACAATCCCGCGCATATCAAAAAAAGTAAAGTATGGGTCAGTGTAAGTACATAATATATGGAAATCGATTGATGTCATCCCGTCATGATCAACTGTAAGCCCATAAAAAATACCTGATTGTATGTAATGAAGGATGTTGTAGTGTTTGGAAACATTCCGAACAGGCACCATTTCAAATTCATTTGCCTCAAAATCGGCTTTGATCGTCCAGTACCCCAAAAGACAATGATTGGAGTCATACGTTTGAGCGGATTGATTACCGGATATTTCCGGGTTGTCAGGTGTTACGGGATCTTTGCCTTTGGAACACGAAATAATTACAAGAAGGATAACAAGCAGAACGAGAATTCTTAAAGGGTTTAATCGTGACATTTGAAATTTCTCCTGTGGTTGAAAAAATCCAATCCGAGTGGAAATCAGAAAAAATCCATCAGATGTTAATAATTATTATACATGATATGACAAAAATTACGAGATGTATTATGCAAAAAATGACAAATAACCCTGAAAATTACCTCGAAATAAGATTTACCAGTACCCATCCGGGGGGAATTTGCTAAGGTAGACATCGGAGCTTCCGTTCGATGCGTGTAACTCGATCCCGTCACCGGGGTCGAAATCAACCTCATCGAAGAAATATCCCGTGACATAAACATTCTGCGAATTGTCGGCGCCGATGCTGTAACTCATATCATCATCCGCGCTGCCCCATGTCCGTACCCATTGATAGAAGCCGACCGCGCTGTATTTGCACAGGAACCCGTCGGATGATGCAGCGTTCGAGTTGTGAATGTCATCGCCGGTGCTCGGATCGAAATCCACAAGCTCGCGGAAGTACCCGGTGACAAAGACATCACCGGAGCTGTTTACGGCGACACCGTAGCCCATATCCGATGAGCTTCCACCCCATGTGCGCGCCATCAGGAAACCGCCGTCGGAGCTGAATTTGCTCAGGAACGCGTCGCACTCGCCGTGGGATGATTTATTGTATTCGTCGGGGCCGGGGTCGAAATCGACCGTATCGGAGAAGAAGCCGGTGACATAGATTCCATCGGAATTATCCACCGTGACATTATTACAGGCATCATTATGGTCGCCGCCCCATGTCCCGGCCCATTGATAATTACCGGACCCGTCAAGACTGCTCAGGAAAGCGTCAATGAAGCCGTTTGGGTAATGGGTATCACTTCCGGAACCGGGATCGAAATCAGCCTCGCCTGCGAAATATCCAGCGATGTAAATATTTCCAAGGGTATCAGTGCAGATTGCCTCAGGTCTGTCCTCGTCCGCGCCGCCCCAGGTCTCCACCCACAGCCACGTGCCGTCGGATTTGAATTTCGTCACGAACGAGTCGACATCACCGTTGGACGAACGGTTACAAAGACCGTAGCCGGGGTCGAAATCGACGACGTTTTCAAATTCGCCTGTTACATAGATGAACTCCGTGGCGTCTGTGGCGACGCCGGTGCAATCTTTTTTATATTCTCCCCCGCCCCACACTCTGGTCCACTGGTAATTACCGTCGGTGTCGAGTTTGCAGAGGTACATGTCGCATGCGTTTGCGCCTGCGGTGTATTTATCCTCATCGGGTCCCGGGTCGAAATCCACGTACCCCCTGAATGTCCCGGTGAAATAGACATCGCCGAAGTTGTCCACGGTAAGACCGTCAACGAGCGCCATACGCAATGTATCGTATAAACCGCACGACCAGATTTGCGTCCAGATGTGATTTCCCTCGGCGTCGAATTTGCTGATAAATACACTGTCGTGATTATCATCGGCAATTCGGATATCCTCTCCCGGACCCGGATCGAAATCGACCTCACCTCTGAAATGTCCTCCGACATAGGAGTTTTCGGAATCGTCAACTGCGACACTCACGCCCTTATCGTCCATATCGCCTCCCCAAGTGAGGGTCCAGCCCGTGTCGATCTTGACCGTGTAGATTTGCCATGCATCGATCTGTCCAATGTTCGGATCGACCGATGTATCGATTGTTCTGACCAGAAGCGGGTATTCTCCCACGCCGGCTCCATTTGCGTTTGTAACTGTGCCGAGGTAGAGGAAGCCGCCATCGACCGTGGGTCCGGAGAAATCAAGCGGAATTGTCCCGGTAAACAGCGCGGGCGCTTCCGCGGTGACACTCTGGATTGTGTCCTGACCCTGGTGATCGAATATCTCAACCCTCAATTGTTCTGAACTCCCCGGATGCGGTTTCATACTTGATTCCATGCCCACATTTATTTCATAAGCCTCGTGACAGTTCGCTTCGGGGGGGAAATCATTTTCCGGATCGGTGACCGGTCCGCCTGGATCGGCCCAGCATCCATCCACAGCATAGCCGAACTCAATCGGAAACGACGGCACGTACAACTGCACGGTTCTTGTCTCCTGGGTTCCCGCCTCCAGCATCCGACGAGGTTTGTCCTTTGAATACGCAATATATGGATTCAGTGTCGCCGACAGGTCGCCGCCCTTCGCGAATTTGCCCGGTATGTATTTAAGCGCGGGCGGACCGGGGAGAGTGTCGGGGAATTCGGTCGGGTTGTAGAGAGTCGTGTATCCATCCGCGTTGACCATTTTTGGTGTGGTTGTTCCGATCGATGCATTTCTGCCGCTTTCGGGAAAAGTGTAATCGTAGCCGGAAATGAAAATGCCCCTTGGGTCGAATGCCGTGAATTCGTTTAGTCCGGGATACGGATGCCTGATCGTCAGGTCGGCGGTCACATCGTTCGGTGGGCTGACAAAAATATTGCTGATAGCCAGGCAATCCTGACAGGCGGTGACCTCCAGGAGCCTGACAGCGTTGAGATGTATCTCGACACTCCGCATCGGCAAAACCTCGACCGAAACCGGATCGTCGGAAATCCGAACGCGCCAGATTCCGATGAGACTGCGATTCTGATCGATTCCTGTTGTTTGATAACAATCTGGTAACATCGTGGATTCAAAACGTTCTGAATTCGCATTGTCCGGCGAGATAGGGTCGGATGCTCCCGAACAACCGACAGCGAATAAAATCGTTAATCCCACTACAACAATTAACCTGGCGTACATCGGGTTCCTCCTGAAAGGACGGGGTATTGACTTATTGCAGATCTGTTATCAAATCTAATTTTACCGTATTACAATGACATAGCCTGCCGGATTTTTCAAAAAAACATGATGCGCATCCTGCGCATGTCGGAGGGGCGACCGCGAGGTCGCCCGGCGTGATGACGTCTCGTCATCATCTACAAATATCCCAAACTCGCGAGCATTTCGAGGGTCTGATTGTCCATCTCGTGCGAGTGACCCTCATGTGATGCGACAACCATATGACCGAGTAACGGAGCCATGTCTTTAAGAACTTCACGTTCCTGTTCATATAAATTTCTCTTCTCTTCCGGGTCAACAGTAATATCATACAACTGGATTTCCGAGTCCGACCCGACATCTCCCCATTTGCCGAATTCCACGATCAGCCTGTGTGTACCGTCGAATAACCCGTAGGTCCGACCGGTGTCAGTCTGATATCCGATCGCGAATAGTTTTTCCCTCTCGATATATTCCCCGTCCGATTCGGAACCCATCAGCGGCAGAAGGCTTCTCCCGTCGATTCCATCCGGGATTTCCACTCCCATGAGATCCATGATGGTCGGCACGGTGTCGGTGTTCTGGACAAGTGTATCGATCCTCGTTCCCGCCCATTGACCATCCGGGAAAAGGAAAAACAGCGGGATATGCAGCGCTTTTTCGTACGGGTGCCCGTGCGCGATGAAATGATGCTCTCCAAGATTTTCGCCATGATCTGCGGTGAAAACGATCAGTGAATTCTCGAGCAGACCCGCGCTGTCCAGCAGATTGAAAAGGTCTCTCAGGTGGTTGTCGAACGTGCGGATCTCGGCGTCGTAAAGATCGCGGACGTACTGGGTGTCTTCCTCATCGAAATCGATCAGGTAATCATTATAATCCTGGAATTGCACTCCGGTTCCGTCCACAGGCCCGTCGTAATCCGGATTGGCGAACATCGCGAGGATATCCGTATCCGGCGTGAAATCCACATGCGGATCGAAATAGTGAATCATCAGAAAGATCGGTTCGGTGGTTTGGGTGAAATCCGGCTCCATGAATCGCGGCGTACCGGTCAGGATTCTCTCAATGCGTTCATTGACCACATCCCCCGGCCATGACAGAGCTGGCGTGTTGGAATAATAATCGAAACCCTTGTCGAGACCGTACTGCATTCCGATCACGCGGGCGCTTGGAATTCCCCATGTCGTGAATCCGGCGTCGCGAAAATTATCGGTCAGAAAATGAAGGTCGGCGGGAAGGTTGACGCCGTTTTCAATCACGCCGTGACTCGACGGGTGACATCCCGAAAGAAGGGTTGTAAATGACGGGACTGTTTTCGCTTCGGGAGTATAGAGGCGGTTGAAAATCACCGACTGTGACGCGAGCTTGTCGATGAACGGCGACGTGTCGCGTTCGTAACCCATGAATCCCAGATGCTGTGCGGCGAGTGTGTCTACTACGATGAGAATAACATTTTCAATTTCGGCACTACCATACCCATAACTCCATTTCCCCGGAGTTGCGGAAAGACATAAAATCAGAACAAGAACTGCCAGGATCGAACGTCCCATGATCGCACCCAGCCGGTTTTTGATGAAATCTCGTTCAGAAAGACTTGTCCTATCAGCAAGTGGAAATTATCAGATTAATGTCTTTATTTAAATAAATTATACCATTTTTCCTTCAATGAGTTAGAATATCCACCGTGTCAGTTCTCCTTGAATATTCAGACCAGTTCAGGTCGGCCTACTGGCTTGTTGGATTACGGCTTGTAATCGTTCTTGCCGCCGCGTGGATCTTTGGACCCGTCCTCGCGAAACGGTTCGGGCGGATCGAGACTAAATCGTTCAGCACCGGGAAATGGCCTGTCTTCATTGCAGTTGTCGCTTTCATTGTTCTGTTCTCCGCCGGGATGCTTCGCCATCTGTCGTTCCATTCGAAAGCCTGGGACCTTGCGATCTTCGACCAGGTGATCTGGAACCTTGCGAACGGTAACGGCTGGGAGTGCTCGGTCAGAGGAGTGTACGACCTTCGCGGCGACCATTTCGAGCCGATCCTTCTGCTGTTCGTGCCGATCTATAAAATCTTTCCTCATGTGGCGTGGCTTCTTGGGGCGCAGGCGGCTGCGCTTATCGGTGCGGGATTGATACTTCACGCTACGTACCGGAAAAAAATCGGTGAGCTGCCGTCATTTCTTTTTCTGGCAGCGTTTCTGTTTTACCCGCCGCTTCACTGGCTGGCGCTTGCGGATTTCCATCCGATCGCTCTCTCCCCGTTTTTCATAGCGCTTGGCTGGATGGGGTCGCGTCGCAATAACCTGCCGGTTTTTCTCATCGGACTTCTCGGCCTCTGCCTTTGCGGGGAGGAGGGAATCATTGTCGCGGGATGGTGGGGACTTTGGGAGTTCCTGTCCAGGAGACCATGGAGGAAACCTCCCGATAAAAATCCCGGAATCAATCGCGCATTTGGATGGTTTGGGCTGGCGATGCTCGCGATCCTCTGGGCGGGATTTATCTACCTGTCGATGGTCTACATCCCGTCGCATCGTACCGAGGGTGAGGGATATTTCTACATTCACCGCTATGAGTATCTCGGTAGTTCGATGGGCGAGATAGTGCGGAATTTCTTCTTCAAGCCGGGACTCTGGATTTCGCACGCGTTCGACAGTCGCGGCTGGGCGCTTCTCGCGCTGTACTTTATTCCCCTCGCGCTGATTCCATTCAGGCGGATCGGCACACTTTCACTCCTCATTCCCACGATCTTTTACACACTTCTTTCGGTAAGTCCGGAGCAGCGGTCGATTTTCCATCAGTACACGGCGATCTGGATTCCGTTCCTGTTTATCGCGACTGCGGAAGCGCTCGTTGTCTATCGCACGACCGCGTCCTGGACAATGGACATCAGGACCAACCCGAAAATCGTTCAGACAAGGCTGGCATCCGCGCTTGTCGTTGCGGCGTTTGTCGCGTTCCTTTCGTTTTCACCGATCTTCGGGTTCAGCATGCATCCTGAACTTCTGACACCGGAGGAATGGGCGGCTGAGGCGAAGGGAGTTGTGATGTCGGTGGGTCCGGATGAGGCGATTTCCGCTCCGAGCGCGTTGTGTCCGCATCTGAGCCATCGACAGATGCTTCTTCTGCAACCGGACAGCGAATGGCAGGATATTGAGGTCAAGGTGCTTCCCGATTTCCCACCGGAATAATGAGCCGAACGGTTATTGATGTCGAGGTTGACAATTTCGCAATATTGCGAAATAATAGATATGAGCTTCGGGTGAGAGTGGGCAGAAAAAATCACCGTATTTTATATTTCTTTCATGGTCGAAATATCATTGTTCTCAGCAATGGATTAACAAAAGAAAAAGTAGTGCCACCATGGGAAATAATAAAGGCCATAGAGCGGAAGAAAAAGTTCGAGAATGATCCGAAAAGGCATTCATCGAGAGGACAGTAATGACCTGTAAACGAAAAAAAACAGATGCCGCTGATTTTATTTATGACCGGTACGTAAAAGGACATCCTGACCGGGAAACTGCAGTGGAACGGGAGCTTGTGAATCTGGACATCGCCTGCAAGATTTACAATCTTCGGAAGAAAGCAGGGCTTACGCAGAAACAGCTTGCAGAGCGGGTCGGGACGACGGCTTCCGTGATCAGCAGGCTGGAGGATGCCGACTACCAGGGTCACTCGCTTACAATGCTGAGACGGATCGCCGCCGCACTGGGTAAGAGAGTTGAGATAAGGCTGGTATCGATAAAGAAGGGAAAGAAATAAGGCTTCACGGCGCAAGCAGTGTGAACGGATACCACGGCAGATTTCTTATCACCCAGTAGACCAGTATCACGATAAGAACGATCTTCGCTGTCCATGGATGAAGCTGCCGGGATTTTTCATCCGGACTGCCCCATGGCCAGTATTCTTTAAAATAGACATACATCAGAAACGGCAGCGAGACGATCATCAGCGGATTCAGATCGAGCGCATTTAGAAACCGTCCGTGAAGAAGCTCATGCAGCGCGCGCATCGACCCGCATCCGGGGCAGTAATATCCGGTCAGGTAGTTAAACGGGCAGGGGGGATAAAATCCGAGGTACCCAGGTTTAAGAAAATAAACAAACGTAAACGCTCCGATTGCAAGAGTTATCATTGCAATGGATATAAACAGCCGCTTTGTTTTAACGCTCATGAGAGGTAAATATCATTACAGATTCTGTATCACCAAAGATTCAGTAATTTGCTGCAGCGCCGATAATTATCAGAATTGTATATGGAATTATAACAAGCAGTCCGGCGCCGAATGAAATCCAGCACCACATTGCCGCTTTATTCGATGAGTCCTGGGCGCCAGTGTAATCGCCCGCGCCGATTTTGCTCCCAACCTGGGCGGCGTAGACAATCGCGACAATCCCCAGAGGCCAGCAACATAAAAGGGTTACCAGGATCGACCATACGAGGTGACTGGGGACATTCGCTCCGGGTTGATAGCCCGGCTGCGGAGGTTGCATCGGTTGATAGCCCGACTGCTCGGGAGGAAAGGGTTCCGGCGGCGGTGGCGGCGGTTGATAATCCGTACTTTCCTTTAGTTGTGCACCGCACTGGTAGCAGTGATACGCGTCATCGGTATTCTCAGCGCCGCATTGTGGACAGAACATAGGAAACCTCCAGTCGATTTACAGTGCTAAAACCAAACAGAAAACCCCCGTCCGACAGTTCCCCCCTGTCGAAAAATCGTTGATGTATTCTAGCACATTACCAAAGGATATGAATCCCGGAAAGCGCTTTTGTTGCGTAGTGATTTTAGTAGAATAATGCTGTAATCTAAAAACAGAATCGTTGAGATAAACATGTTAATTGCTAAGATTTTTCTTAATCCTGTCCTGATCAATATATTCATGTTTCAACAGACGCAAAGGTAGATGATTAAAATCGGCATCTATTGTAAGCAAAATGGAATCTGTCGCCTTTGCCGAAGCAGCGATCCAAATATCATTTTTTCCCATATTTGCAGAGGATTTGTGAGTTTTTTGTGAAAAGAAATCAATTTCAACATATGCATCAATAACTTGCCTGCTGATATCTACAGTCACTAAATTGTCTAACACTGCATATAAGGTTTTTCGTTTTTTCTTACCCCAGGACTGCTGTTCCGCAAAAGACCATATTTCACCATGTGTAACTATTGAGATTAGTGGTCTTATCGATGACTTTCTCAATTGATAGGTTTCATCGATATACTTTCCAAGGCTTTCGCCTCTTGCAAGAAGCACTAGAATTGAAGTATCCAGAAGGTATAATTCCTGTTTCCTCAATTACTGGCCTCCAGTGCTGCTAATAATTCTTCTTCTGTTTCATCTCCTGGCCATGTACCAAAGAATGCGTTAACTCCGGTTGTGGATGTTTGCTTTTTCCGATATTTGCTAGGTTCGATGGTTCTACTTATTGGTTCAGGAACCTTTGACCATAATTTCGGAGTTCCTTCACCTGATATTGCCGAGACTGCTTCGATTCGAAGCAATTTCCCTGATGGGCGATAAAATACTTTTCCTTCAACAAGCACTTCCTGTTTGCCAAAATCCTTCAATGAGTCAATCTCTCCACTTAAAAGTATTCCGTATACCCTTTCTCCATTCTCAAGCTCAAGCTCAAAGCTTTGATTGCTCCATCTGATCATATCCAAACGACCAAGAATTCGAGCCATTTGTGACCTTGGAGTTGCATCGCGCAGTTCACCAGCTTTTTCTATAGTGGAAATATCAATAACCGCTTTATCAGTTTTTTTCCGACCGATGAAGCCAATCTCCTGATATCTGCCGTTCAGGGCACTGCGGAATCCCGCCAGACTTATAAGAAGTTGACGATCAAAGAGAAGACTATCCTTTACACTCTCACTTACATCAGAAATTACTTTTCTAAATAAATCAAATCCTGTAGAGCTTTCATCCGGCTTCGTAGGCCAAAATTCAGCCTGCTTGTACAGTTCTGGGGCCGCCTGACCAATGGTTGGGGCTTCAAAGTGCAGTACTGTTTCCACGTCACCGGAAATATCAACGAATCTTATATCCGATGCCCGTTGAAGCCATCCGCGAGGTCGTCCACTTATCGTGCTTCGCCCCTGGACCGCCATTAGAATTGATTTACTGATCGCGGGTTTGACTGTGCTTAATACTTTCCCAATTTCCTCTGGTGGAGCCTTTGTTCCGTACCCATGTTTGCTGGTTAGTATTATTTTGTGATGAACCATGAATCAAGCCACCTCCTCTCTGATATCTGAATTCAAGTGAAGATTGATAGTCCCGAGATTATCCACGCTATTTATATTTTCGTATAAAATGCATCAAGATTCAACATGATTTACCGATTCCGTCTCTTATTTCGTTTTTTTCCCGTATAATTATCATAATATCTGCTTTCACCATGCCCGTTACTAAGATTCCAAAAGACAAGCTCGATAAACTCCTCGACTCCATCCCATCAAAGCCGGGCGTCTACATCATGCGCGGCGATGGCGGCAAAATCCTCTACATCGGCAAGGCCAAGGTTTTGAGAAACAGAGTCAGGTCGTATTTCCAGGACTCCGCGAAGCATTCCAGAAGAACCGGACGCATGGTCTTCCAGGTTCTCGATATCGATGTCATCATCACAAAAACCGAACTCGAGGCGCTCACACTCGAAGCCACGCTGGTGAAACAGCATCAGCCGTACTACAACGTCCGGCTCAAGGACGACAAGAGTTACCCGTATGTAAAAATCACATACGGCGAGGAGTATCCCCGCGTCGTTCTCGCGCGCGACCTCACACGCGACCCCGATGCCCGTTACTACGGTCCGTTTTCATCTCTGACGGTCCGCCGTGCGCTTGAAGTGATCCATG